>JAFLBG010000009.1 GCA_017303975.1 Bacteroidota bacterium | reverse complement strand
TATTCCAATTCTTATTTCGGATACAGGTCTTGTAAATGTAAGTGGCAATAAATTATTTCTAATTTCTTCATCATCAAATAAAATATAGTTTATCATATTTATAGGTCTTTAATTATGGAATCCATTAAAGTAGTATCATTATTATGCCCTAAAATTAACAGGTTAAAATAACAATTACCTTTTAAATATGTTATAATAATAAGTTATTTTAGCTTCTATGCGTAAGTTGTTGGTATATACGTTTGTTTTCTTGCATGCCATTATGGTTTCGCAAACGCTTTGCAATCCAGAGGAAAAGGTTTTTAAGAGTGGCGAGGAAATAACGTAAAATATTAATTACAACTGGAAAAAAATTTGGGTTTCTGCGGGACAAGTTACATTTTCGGCAAATTTAGAAAGTTACATGGGTAGAACGGCTTGGCATTTTACTGGCAATGGTACCACTTTTTCTAAGTATGATTGGATTTATAAAGTTAGAGACAAATATGAGTCTTATTGCGATACTTCAAGTTTAAAGCCATTGCGCTTTTTAAGAGATGTGCATGAGGGTGGAAATTACTATTACGATGACCATGTTTTTAGCTACACCAAAAAGCGCATATATTCTACTATGCAAAAGGGTAAAAAACTAGTGAAAGATTCTGTTGCCATTGCTCCTTGCACGTATGACGTAATGACCGCTGTGTATGCAGCCAGAGGGATTGATTTTTCGTTGCACAAGTATAACGACACAATTCCGCTTGTATTAATGTTAGAGAATAAAATTTACAAAGTACATATTCGATTTATTGGAAGAGAAGAAAAAAAGGTAGAAGGGTTGGGAACCTTTAAGTGTATTAAGTTTAAACCCTTATTGATTGAAGGTACATTGTTTAAAGGTGGGGAAGAAATGACGGTATGGGTGTCGGATGATAAAAACAAAGTACCCGTTTATATTGAAACACCTATTTTGGTAGGGTGGATAAAAGTAAATTTAAGAAGTTATAAAAACTTAAAGTACCCTCTTAGTTCTATGGTGAAACTAAATTGAGACTTATATTAACATAAGGGGCTGATTGAATTTTGTTTTCGAGTAAGTACGGTTGATCTCCGGTAAAACCTCTAAAAAACTCTCCTTCATCCACATTGTATAGGTAGCCAATTCGGTAACCGGCTTGTATCGAAAGCCAAAGGAATTTATACACAGAAAAATCATAGGTAAGCCTAAATCGTAATTCCGACTTACGGAAGTTTACATTCATTTTTTTTGTGCTTAGCGAATCAATATTTTTCAAGTAAAAGCTGTTGCCTTCTAATTCATACCCAAACAATAAAATATTTCTGGAGTTGGCGGTGTATCTAACCGCGGCTCTTGCAGGCAATAACATTTCATACCCAACTTTTCTGTTTGGGTAAGTGTAGTTATACAATAGTACGGGCAAAATATTTACTTCTCCGGCTCTATATGTTCTAGAAATACCAACACCAAATTGTTTTCTGTCGTGTTTTTTCCATCCATAAACCAATGCCCCTGAAATTCTGAGTGCTTCTGTTGTGAAATTCTCTCCAATTGAAAGATTTGAGCTCCAATCTCCCGCTGCTTGTGCTAGAATAAAGGTGCTTCCATTAATTGGTTTAAATATAGTTGTATTAAGACCGGATGTTGTTAAACTATTTTGTGCAAGTGTTTTACTAAACGGATGTATTGGGTTTGTTTTGAAATCATAAACAACATTCCAATAGTTAGCTCCCAAGCTAATCAACCATTTGGTATTAGAGATGATTGGAATATTTGCAGAAAAACGCCAACCTTGCGTAGAATTAATAGTTGTAGTCTCTTCAATTATGTTTTTAATAGGAAGTACTCCGGATGTTATAGTGTAAGGCAGTTGATAATCGTACCCAATACTGATAAGCTTGGATGGACTTCCCCCCAAGATTTTAGAGGTGCAATACCTTGGGGTGCTATTCTGAGAGACTACTTCTGCGTTGTCGTACATGGAGTAATCTTCTTCCTGCTGCATGAGCGAATCAATATTTTGAGCAAGATTTATGAATGGACAAACCCCAAACAAAATAAAAAATAAAAAAACTCTCGTCATGCTTTGCGATTAAAGGTTTTTGATATTACTAAAAGTTATATCTCTATTTGTAGTTTATTTCTGTTTGATAACTAAACGTTTCCAAATATCCGTTCTGCCCAGCAGAGATACACCTATATAGCCTCTAACTTCCAATGTGTTCTCGTCTGTCATTTTTATTTCGCAATTGTAATTACTTCCGTTTTCCGGGTCGTAAATAGTTCCCTCCTTGTAGGTGTCTTTGCCTTCATATACAAATCCCAATAACATCGGATAGCCTAATAATGGGCGGCTTCGTTCTTTTTCGTTAGGATTGTTTTTGTCAATTTTAGGCGTACCATCCGGATAGTTGGGTTCTTTCAGCCAAACTATTTTGCCCGCATATTTTTCTCCGTACTTACTTATTTTTACTCTGGCCTTTCCACTGCCAACTTCCCAAACCCCTATAATTTTATCGCCTTCGGAAGTATTTTGAGCAGATACACATTGAATAGAAACTGTGTAAATGAATGCTAATATAAGATGTAGTTTTTTCATGTTATATTGGATTTAGTTGAATTAGTTTTTAATTAATTTATAAACTTCTTTAAAGGATTCTGTCCTAACTTCCAAGATATAAATTCCTTCCGATAAATTAAATAAGTTGTCGATTGTTTGATAGTAAGGTCTATTAGATAGGCATGCTGTTGAAGTTGTATTTATTAGTCTTCCTCTAGCATCATATAAATTTGTTGTTAAGCTTTGCTCTTTGTCTGAATAAAATATAAAATTAATTTCTGTTGTAAATGGATTGGGGTGTATAGTCAAAATGTTATTTTCTAAAAAGTCTTCTCTAGATTTGCCATGTAGCAATTCATTTGCAATGCAGAAATTGGGAATACCATAACCAGTCAAATTGTCTGGATTATCATAGTTAGTCGCACTTTGTTCTATTGCCTTAAAAATTTGCATGTTGGTAGCATTTGGATTTGCTTGCCATAAACTAGCCGCGGCACCTGCTATAATTGGCGAAGAGAAAGATGTTCCGTTTGCGCTACTTATACCGTTCGAAAAATTGGTAACTGTAGCAGCTTGGCCTTTGGCTGCAACGTTTGGTTTTATGCGACCATCGGCACTCGGTCCTTTTGAGCTAAAGCTTGCATATTGTTGATTTGCATTTACGGCTCCTATGGCAAGCACGCTATCTCCGTCTGCGGGAGCTCCAATGTAAAACCAACTGCTGCTGCCTGAGTTTCCGGCACTGTTTACTACTAAAATCCCTTTGCTTGCAGCAATGTCTGCACCAATAGTAATTCTGGTGGTGTTGCCATCTAAGTCAGCATATACGTGGTTTTGCGAAGCATCATCAAATTGAGTATAACCAAGCGAGCTGTTTATAATATCTGCGCCAACGCTATCGGCATATTCAGCTCCTGCTACCCAATTGTCTTCTTCTATAATATATTCAGAGGGTGCATCTTCTGTTCTAAGCAGCAAGTAAGTAGCATCCGGTGCAGTGCCTACTAGTTGACCCGGTATATGTCCGCCCATGGTAGAAAGCACGTATGTGCCGTGGGAGTCGTCTTCATAAACCATCGAATCATTGGTTACAAAATCCCATGTGCCAATAATTGCGTTGTGTGCGCGTAAACTATCAAAGCAAGGATTGGTATTTGCCAACAAAAAACCTGCATCCAAAACCGCAATTAGCAAGCCTTTCCCTGTATATCCTTTCTCGTGCATACAATCTGTGCCAATCATATTTACTTGATTGTAGGAGCTGCCATACGAGTAATTGCCAACACTGTATTCTTCGGTTGTTTTAAAATTTGCTTCTATAGGTTGATCTTCCGGAATACCTTTAAAAATAGAAACGGGAGAAATGTTTTTTACATAACTTAAATTACCTATTGCTTGAATGGCAAGTGTGTCGGTAGTTTGAATAGTTATCGCATTAAACCATTTTGATTTGTGCAAAAGGGTAATGCTGTCTTGCGATACTACACCTGTTACATAACTAGGATTTACGGGTAAATCGTTTTCGGCAATTGCAATGTTTTGTTTTAGTCTGCGTTCAATAGCTTTTGCAGAAAGGAATGCGCTTGGATTAGAAATTGAATAAGGTGTTCCGATTTTATCTGTAAACTGAACCCAGAATTTTGTGGGAGCAGTTTGTCCAATTACAAAGGAGTTAAATACAATAAACATAAATAACAAGCAAAAATAAAAAGGGTTAAAGCTTAACTGCTTGCTTCTTACTATTGTTCCATTTATTCTCTCAACTGCATTATTGTTTTCCATATTCCACGATAGACATATTGAGTGTAAAACCTTTTTCTATGCGGGAGGTAACGGGGGTGTTTAGTGGAGGTTTGCTAGAATAAATATCTACTATTTCTTTTTTTACTAGTCCAATATTCTTAGCAAAAATCTCTATGTAGTATTTTTTTTCAATTGCGTTTGTTGTGTTAGATTGTTGCACAACAAGGGTAGAATCAAAATGTAAGTTATTTATTGTTTTCGACTGGTCAATAGATTCATACGTGTAATCCATTTCACCTAGCATATTATAAGAGTTTCCGTTCCATGTTTTATTTTCTTCAACAGGGAAAATTAATTTTACATAGCGCATGTTTTCTTCAACTTTTTCTGCTGTGGTTTTGGTTTTATTCGCAAAGCAAACGTTTTGTAGCTGCCAAGAAATAGAGTCGTAGGGCACTATTGCATTGTAATGTTTTACATAGCGTTCTATTCTAAAAGCTGTATTGCCTGCAAAATCTTGAAAAGTAGATTCTACATATTCCTTTATTCGGTAGTGGTAGTAGTCGGTGTCATTTTCAAAGTCGTCATACACAACAGAATCTACATCATAAACCCAGTAACTACCCACTTGCAATGGAAAGTAATTGTAACCAATATCAGTTATTTTCGCATCTTTTTCTTTTTCGCAAGAAAACAGAAAGAATAATGTGGTTGCAAGTAAAATGTAAAAATATGTTTTCGCCATTCTTAAATATAACGAATAAAAAAGAGTAAGTAAATACTTATCGGGTTATAAATCCACCACCCACTAAATCATTTCCTTCATAAAATACAGCAGATTGACCTGGGGCAATAGCAGATACTTTTTTATGAAACAACACTTCTAAGTTATCTCCTGCATAATTTATGGTACTCATTGCTCCCGGATCTTTGTAGCGCACTTTAGTTAAGGCTTCAAAATTCTCGGGAAGCGTTGCGTATTTAATTATATTATACCCGCGTACTTTCATTGTTTGTTTTTGTAAGTCTTCTAGAGAACCAAGTACCACGGTATTTGTTTCCGGAATAATTTCGGTTACAAATACGGGCTCTCCAAGTGCAATTTCCAACCCTTTTCGTTGACCAATGGTGTAGAATGGATAGCCACGGTGTTTGCCTACTTTTGTGCCATCTTGCATTACAAAATCCCCTCCATTTACTTTCTCTTCTAAGCCTTCTACTTTACGTTTTAAAAACCCTCGGTAATCATTATCGGGAACAAAGCATATTTCGTAGCTTTCGCTTTTGTTTGCAAGTTCAATATAGCCGCGCTCTTCAGCCATATTTCTAATTTCTGTTTTTTTAAACCCTCCTAACGGGAATTTTGTTCGCTTAAGACTATCTTGTTTCAATCCCCACAATACGTATGATTGGTCTTTATTTTCGTCTGTACCTTTTGAGATAACAAACCGATTTTTTTCTTCTCTTATTTGTGCATAGTGTCCGGTTGCGATAAACTCACAATCCAACATGTTTGCTCGTTTTAAGAGGGCTTCCCATTTAATGTGTGTATTGCACAATACACAAGGGTTTGGAGTTCTTCCGGCAAGATACTCTTCTACAAAATTATCAATAATAAAATCTCCGAATTCTTCTCGTATGTCTAAAATATAATGTGGGAAGCCAAGATTTACTGCCAATCCTCTGGCATCATTTATCGAATCTAAACTACAGCAGCCTGTTTCCTTCGTGCTGCCACCGGAAGTAGCATAATCCCACGTTTTCATGGTTATGCCAATTACTTCATAGCCTTGTTCGTGCAATAGCATAGCTGTTACAGAACTGTCTATTCCGCCACTCATTGCAACCAAAACTTTTCCTCGCTTACTCATACTATTCTTCCTTCTGATTTTTTCTAATTTCTTCCAACTCTTCTTTCGTTATGTCTAGTCGAACGTTTTTTTGTTTTCCTAAGTTAAAGGTATCTCTGCTTTCTACCATACCATTCATTTTATAATATGTCCAAACCCCATGTTTTACAGCATGTTTGTGCGTTCCTTGCGCACTTGGTTGTCCGTTGGGAAAATAATAAACAGTCTTGCCCTCTAAAAATCCATTGTTATAGGTGCCTTCGCATTTAATTGTTCCTTCTTCAAAATATTGTTTCCATTCGCCTACCTGAACATCGTTTTCGTAATTTTTTATTTCCGCAACTTGCCCTGTTTTGTAATATTCCTTACATGTGCCGTTCTTTTTACCATTTAAGTATTGCTCTTGTGAAAGCAAAAGCTCGTTTTCGTCATAGATATTCCAAACGCTATCTCGTTTTTGGTTTGTGTATTTTCCTTTGGCCATTTTTTTGCCATTTTCGTGAAACATTTCTACATACGCATTTTTACCATTGTTAAAATAATTCATCTTCATTTTTGGCTTACCTGTTTCGTAGTAATAAGTAAACAATCCTGTTGGAATATTGTTGTTGAAGGCACCTTCGAAATGTGGCTTGCCTTCTTTCGTTTTTACATTCCAATAGCCTTGCTTTAAACCTTTTGCGTCAGTTGTGTTTTGTGCTTTATGTATTGGAGAAAAAAAGCTGCATACAAATAGCAATGCTACCAACTTTTTTAAATGGGACTTGTTATGCGTATTCATACCACAAATTTAGCAACAATTATACCAATACCCTAAAAGTGGGAGTTACATGATTTTGTCTTCAATTGCTTCAATCTTTTCTTCGGAAAAACTTCCATTGGTGGTATATACAATTTTCCCTTCTTTGTCTAACAGGAAGATGTAGGGCGTATCTTTTTGAGTCATTTTAAGTTCATTTTTATACGGCTCTATATCTCCTTTATAAAATAAGACATACGAATGTATTTGTTTGTCAACCTCTTTTTTCATGCGCTTTTCGGCAAGGTTTGCTGTTGCCATATTTACACTGCTAAACATGGGTACAAAGAATAAATTAATGTCATATTCAGAGTCAAACATGCCGGTTTTTACAATAAACTTGTTGTAAATTGGATTTAACCAAGTGCTTAAGTCGTTCTCGGCATCGCTGGAATAGGCCATTGCTATTAGCGTATATTTGTTTTTCGTGTTATCTGGAATAGTTACTTTTTTCTCTTCCAGTGTTTGTCCGGTTGTGGTTGGAAAAAGTTTGCCAATAGGTTGACTTTTTAGAAATAGATTTGCAACCAAAAATATGGATACAGCAAGAAATTTATTCATAGTAAAGAGTGTTTTGCGATTTTCTTTAAAAATTATAATTATAAATTGATGCTAATATATAGCTATTAAAATATTATAATTGTAACAACGTTAGTATTGTACCAATTGGTATGCAAAGAATAATATTTTTTTTAGTTTCTCTCCTCATTTTAGCTTCTGTTTCTTGCCGAAAGGATAGAATAATTGAAGACTCTTCTGCTATGCTTAGTTTTAGCGAGGAATCAATATTATTTGATACCGTTTTTACCACACTTGGTTCTACTACAAAAAGATTTAAAGTTTATAACAATCACAATCAATCAATACGAGTTTCTAATATACGCTTAGGTTCAGGAATAACATCCTCTTTTAGAATGAATGTTGATGGAATATCCGCAGTAAATATTGGAGAGGTTATTATTCCCAAGAAGGATAGTATTTATGTGTTTG
Source organism: Bacteroidota bacterium (assembly GCA_017303975.1). Classification (NCBI taxonomy): domain Bacteria; kingdom Pseudomonadati; phylum Bacteroidota; species Bacteroidota bacterium. Next base: position 95,367 of record JAFLBG010000009.1, on the reverse strand, counting down.
TAGAAGTAACTGTAAATCCTACCAATCAGAATAATCCTTTGGTAATAAGAGATTCTATTACATTTGAAACAAATGGAAACACGCAACATGTGCTGCTAGAAGCGTGGGGGCAGGATGCGTATTATCATAAACCAACGGTATTTCCTGCCAATGGATTTCCTCCATATTCTGTTTTTGATTGCAACGATGTGTGGACAAATGATAAGCCACATGTAATTTATGGCTATGCCGTTGTTGATTCTAGCTGTACATTAACTATAATGCCGGGTACACGTGTGCATCTGTATAAAAATGCAGTTTTGTGGGTGTACAAAGATGGCACGTTGAATGTAGCAGGTGCTAAGGGTAATGAAGTAAAGTTTTCAGGAACACGGCTAGAGCCGAGTTATGATAATGTGCCCGGACAGTGGGGGAGAATCTGGTTTTCTGCGCTTAGCAAGAATAATAGCATAGATTGGGCTATAATTAAAAATGGTGCTATTGGTTTGCATGTGGATACCTTTCCAAATACACTTGCGCCAACTTTGCACATTAAGAATACAATAGTAAAAAACATGAGTTCATTTTGTATTCTTGGGCAAGGTGCAAAAATACGTGCGTACAATAGTGTGTTTGCCGATGCAGGCGAATATGTTGCTGCGCTTACCATTGGTGGTGCGTATGGTTTTTACCATTGTACATTTGCCAGTTATAATACATCTCGAACAAATCCATTGTTGCTCGTTAAAAATTGGTACGAAGATGTTTTTAAAGTAAAGCATGTTAGAGGCATTGATAGTGCGTATTTTGGCAATTGCATTGTGTACGGAAGCACGGCCAATGAAATTAAGTTAGATTCTTTGCCGGGTAAATTTTACTACAAATTCGACCATTGTTTGTTGAAGACTGATATCAATACTTCTAGTGCATATCATTTTAAGAATAATGTTCTGAATCAAGAGCCTTACTTTGGTGATGTTGGCAATGTAAGCATGGGAATAAATTCGAATTCCGCAGCACGGAATATTGGCGACTTGCAAATAGGAACTAATTACCCGGTTGATTTTAACACCAATTCGCGTATTGCAGATGGAATGCCTGATGCAGGGGCGTTTGAATATCAGTAGATTGGTGTGGGTTTTAGTTAAATTCACTTACCTTTTCCAACAGCCATTTCTTTTCTAAAATATTCTTCTCGTTTTCAATTTCCAATTTTAGTTTTTGAATATGTTTCGGTTCAAAATCCTTGTAACGAAAGCGGTTTAGGCGGGTAACAAATTTTATAAAATTCAAATAATTGGTACGGTGGTAGCCTAGTTTTTTCTTAGTGCCAATAAACATTTTAAAACTTTGCAAGAGCGATTCAAGCGGCATGATTTCCTTAAGTTCGAAGTAAGCTCTAGCCTGTAAGGCTCTTGCACTAAGCGATACAAACAAATCGGTATGGTCTATATTCGCCAAACATTTTATGCATTTTTTATATTCAACAGTAGCAAAATAATAACTTGCCAAACTAAAGTTGTATGTGTTTTTTTTCGAATCGTTGGGAAGGAAGGGCTCAAATTCATCAATAAAAGAACGTGTCCAATCGTATTCTTTTAGACGTAACCCTGCCGAAGCAATGTTTTTATAGGAGCTTGGGGAAAATGAGTTTTCTTTATGCTTTCTAAATAGTTCCAGCTCTAGCTTATATAGATCGAATAACTCTCTAACATAATTCGAGTGTCCCAAATTAGCTTGTTTGATGCAGTAGTTTTTGCTTAGATTGTAAATTGCAAAAAACTCTTCGCTGTCTAGTTTTTTATAGTTTTTAAAGAGTAGCTTTTTATATGATGCAAAAAGAGAATAGTCTTCGGATGTTGAGTTAAGTAATTGAAGAATACTAACATAAAATTGTACTAAAATATTTTTTGCAATGCCTGAATTTGTAAGATAGGGTAGTATTTCATCAATAAAACGTATTTGGTATTCTGTTTTTGAAATGGTTTGGTAGCTGATGGCTTCGCAGTATATTTTTAGTTTATTAATAATATAGTGTAAGTCCAAACTATCTGAGATAACCTGTAGATTTGGCTCTTTTGAACGATTACTCTGTTTATATAAATAGCTTTTATATAAATCTTGGTTTAAGTATTCGAATAGAAACGTATCGATTTCGGTACTATCTACAATTTTTTCGTTCTTGAGTTGAAGCTTAAGAAAGTGCTCGGTATGCCAGTTGTAGTTGTTTTTGGCTAACGAGCGCAACAACGTATGATTAAACAAGTTTGTGTTTTCTGCAAGCTCGCAATACGATAAATAATGATAAATGGCTTTGTTTAGTTTAGAAAATAATTGTCTTATCACAATGTCACGATAGGGCTTTTGAGGGAATAGCTGTTTGAATAAAATATGTTTCTCTATTTTTTTTTCATCGAAATTAGGATATGTTCCTATAATATGTTTCGTGAATCGTATAAATGAATTGTTGTCTTCTGTGGCTAAGACAAATCGATTAAAAAGGATTATTCTTTCTTTTGTAAACGATTTTAAAATTGGTATCGAAGAATTTTCTTGCATATAATTTAAATAACATTTATAAAAATAATGATATTTTAAATATTTGATAAACAATATATTATAATTATATTGTTTGCTAATATAATTTTTGTAAATGTAACAATAGTAATATTAATTTATTGTTGTAAAGTGTTTCTTATACGAAGTTTGTAGTGTGATAAGAAGTAAAAATTACAATAACTAATAAATAGAGAATTATGAAAACAAGAAGATTACCCCAAAAGCTAATGTTTGCGATAGCGGCTTGGCTTTGTTTAGTGAAACTAAATGCACAAAATGTGTTTATTCCAGATCCTAATTTTAAAACCTACCTACAAACAAATTATGCAAGTTGTATGGTGGGACCCAATAATGATTCGTTGAATACACAGTGCGGTCCAGTATTAACGGATACTATATTAGATGTAACGGCTCTAAATATTTCAGATTTAACTGGAGTGCAATATTTCACATCTTTAATACAGTTATCGTGCGATAGTAATCAGCTTTCTAGTTTACCATCATTACCCCCAACTTTAAAATATCTTAAGTGTGGGTGGAATCAACTTACTAATTTGCCGACACTGCCTTCTTCCTTGTTAAACTTACAGTGCTTTTATAATCAACTTACAAGCATTCCTTCTCTTCCATTATCTTTAATAAGCCTTTACTGCCAAAAGAATCAGCTTTCTAATTTGCCATCATTACCCTCTGCATTATGGTCATTAAGTTGTTCCGATAATCAACTTACCGTTTTGCCCTCACTCCCCTCTGGATTATACTATCTAGAATGTTCGAGCAATCAACTTTCCTCTTTACCTACATTGCCAAATTCGCTGAACACACTAGACTGTGCCAACAATTTACTAACTAGCTTGCCATCACTTCCAGCATCATTATTGGCTTTACACTGTTCGAATAATCAACTTATCAGTTTGCCAACACTCCCCAATTCACTAAGTTACTTAAACTGTGCGAGCAACCCCATTGCCTGTTTACCTATTTTACCCTCGGTATTAGGTAGCAATGGCTACACTATACCTTTAAGTATTAGCTGTATTCCTAATCAACCTGTTCAGCCTATTTTTCAGGGTAGTGTTGTTGTTAGTTTGCCTATTTGCACTCCGGCAAACAATGCATGTACTTATGCTAATATAAGTGGTTTAGCTTTCCACGATACCAACTCTAATTGTCAGTACGATAACGGAGAATTATTACTAAAAAATAGAATTATTGAATTGCAAAAAGGCGCATCTACATTTTATGCAACCACTGATAGCAATGGATATTACTATTCAAATATTGATACCGGTGTTTATAATGTATCTCATGTAAACAACCAATTTTATAATGGAGCTATATGCTCCGGTATTCCTTATACAGTAATCGTTACAAGCCTAAACAACTCTATTTCAAACATTGATTTCCCTGTTCAAGTAGATAGTTGTAACTACTTAAGTGTAGACATTGCAACTGTGCGCCAACGTGTAGGGATTACAACAAACCAATATTACGTAAACTATTGCAACAATGGTGTTTCAGCCGTAAGCAATGCATACATTGAAATTACTTTCGCTCCAGAAGTATTCCCACTTAGTAGTACATTGCCATGGAGTGGAGTTAATAATGCCACACACACCTACACATTTACAATTGGAACTATCAATGCGATGGATTGTGGCACATTTATAATTACCGATTCGGTAGATGTAAATGGAGTTTTAAACCAAGCTGTATGCGCTACTGCTACCATATTCCCAATAGATACTGCTTGCTACCAAGCCAGCAGCAATTGGAGTAAGGCATTTTTAAAAGTAAATGGAAACTGCAACGGAACAAGTATCGACTTTCAAATTGAAAACATTGGTACTGGCAATATGGGAGGCGGTAAGCAGTTTAGGGTTTATGAAGATGACTTATTGGTGATGAACCCCAATATGCCTGCACTTAATTCTTTAGCCGTATTTAACTACTCAGTAGCGGTTACCGGCAAAACGTACCGTTTAGAAGTTGATCAAGAGCCTGGAGCTCCCGGAAATAGCCGTCCTCGTGCTATTGTGGAATTGTGCGGTGGTACTAATCCTTCCACAGGCCATGTAACGAGCGTTTCTCCTGACGATTGGGATGCGTATGTTGAAACATCGTGTATTCAATTGGTAAACTCATACGATCCAAACGATAAGAAAGTAATGCCCGCTGGATTTACCAGCAACAATTATGTCTACAACAATGATGAATTAGAATACACAATTCAATTCCAAAATACCGGTAATGATACAGCTTATATAGTTACTTTGTCTGATAGTATTGATGTGGCTCATTTAGACATCAAAACAATCGAACCCGGTGTAAGCAGCCATCCTTACCAAATGCAGTTGTGGGGCGCAAATGAAGTAATCTTCAAGTTCAATAACATCAACCTATTGCCTGCAAGTGTGGATAGTATCAAAAGTCAAGGGTTTGTGAAGTTTAAAATAAAACAACAACCTAACAACCCTGTAGGTACTGACATTGATAACAAAGCGTATATCTACTTCGATTACAACACACCTATCATTACCAATGTTGCCAATGTAGAAATCTACAAAGACCCAATATTGTTAGGTGTTAGCAAGCATTACAACAACACTAGCAATGTAAACTTATATCCTAATCCATTTACAAATGAGTTGAACGTAAGTGTTGGAGGGCAATACAAACAAACACGCTTTGAATTGTACGATATTGTTGGTAAACAATTATTATCGCAAACAGGAGGCAACTTGCAAAAAGTAAACATACAACAAGCGCTTATCAGTGGCGTATATATTTACAAAGTGTACGGAGATGAAGAATTAATAAGCTCCGGAAAAGTAATTGCGAAATAATAAGTAGCATATACAAAACGAGAGCAGCCCGAATAACTCGGGCTGCTCTCGTTTTGTTATAAGTTGTGGCTAAATTCTATTCAGCTTTTTTAGTTGCTTTTTTTGCAGTAGCTTTTTTTGGTGCGGCTTTCTTTTCTTCCGCTTTAGGTGCAGCTTTTTTAGCAGCAGGTTTGCTAACTACTGTTTTTTTCTTTTTACGTGGACGACTAACTCCATAAGACCCTTTAAAGATTTTTCCTTTTTTAGATTTTTTATCTCCTTTTCCCATAGTAATTTTTTTTATGTTTATATATTGTTTCGATAAAAGTAAAAATAAAAATTTAATAATACATGTCTAATATAACTAACGGTACAACTAAAAATCCTTTTAACACATTAGTCATTGTTGCATCGCTAGGTTATTTTGTAGATATATATGACTTAGTCTTGTTTAATGTGGTAAAAAAAGCGAGTCTGGAATACCTACAGCTTGGCGGATCGGCATACGAAAAAAATGAAATTTTACTTTTCAATTGGCAAATGATAGGTATGATGATTGGCGGAATTTTATGGGGAATTTTGGGAGATAAAAAAGGAAGATTGTCTGTTTTGTTCGGATCTATTTTATTGTATTCGGCCGCTAATATTATAAATGCATTTGTACCAGTTGGCGATTTAACAACGTATTCCATTGTTCGATTTGTTGCAGGAGTGGGATTAGCAGGAGAGCTGGGAGCCGGAATTACCCTTGTGGTAGAAACCATGAGCAAAGAACACCGAGGCTACGGAACCATGATTATTGTTACGTTTGGAGCTCTAGGTGCAGTATTCGCTTCTGTAGTGGGTAAGGAAGGCGAAGTTGTAGCACGTTGTTTAAATGAAGTGTTGGGCACTACATTTGTGGGTTGGCAAACAGCTTATTTAGTAGGAGGGATGTTGGGATTACTATTGTTGATACTTAGAGTAGGAACGTTAGAATCTGGTATGTATAAAGCAATAGAGGCAAGTACAGTTGTTTTAAAAGGAAATTTTTTCATGTTGTTTTCTGATAGAAAAATATTTAAAAAGTATTTAAGTTGTGTTTTAATTGGCCTTCCAATATGGTATATCATTGGAATTTTAATTGCTTTATCGGTTAGTATAACTAAGCAAATTGGAATAGAAAATGTAGTAACTGGCACCGCAATTATGTATGCCTACATTGGTCTGTCTTTTGGCGATTTGGTAAGTGGCTTGCTTAGTCAATGGTTTAAAACACGAAAAAAAGTAGTGGTGGGTTACCTAATTGCCTCTTCACTTTTAATTGTTTTGTTTTTATTTCCCCTTACTAAATCTACCGTTTGGTTTTATTTCATGTGTTTTTTATTGGGAACTGCAACCGGCTACTGGGCATTATTTGTAACAATTGCGTCCGAACAATTTGGCACAAATATCCGTTCTACTGTAACCAATACGGTACCTAATTTTGTAAGAGGAGCTGTTGTGCCAATTACATTGCTCTATAAATTTTTAGAAACTTTGTTTGGTGATGGGAATGGAAAAGTATATAGTGCGCTCTGTGTGGGCGTTTTGTGTATTGTATTGGCTATGTACGCTATACTTTCTGTGAAAGAAACGTTTAGCGATGATTTAAATTTCGTAGAAAAATAGAAAACAAAAACATGTCAAAAAAAACATTGGTTGTTGGTGCATCCGAAAATCCGGAGCGGTATTCTAACAAAGCTATTCGTAAGCTACTAGAGTACAATCATCCGGTAGTAGCTTATGGCCTTAAAAAAGGCGAAGTACAGGGTGTGTCAATAACAGATAGCCAAGAAGTATTTCCGGAAATAGATACTGTAACAATGTATGTAGGTGCAAAAAATCAGCCGCCTTTGTACAACTATATTTTAAGCTTAAACCCCAAACGCATTATATTTAATCCGGGAGCAGAGAATGCGGAATTCGAGAAAATGGCGCAAGAAAGTGGGATTGAAGTGGATAATGCATGTACGCTAGTAATGCTGTCTGTGGGGACTTATTAATATAAAAAAAAGAGTCCCGAACTACTTAGTAGTTCGGGACTCTTTTTTTTATATTCCAAAATTAGTTTTTAGTATAAGTACCTCTAGCTACAATGTTAGATGAACCAACTACTTCTCTATAATCAATTGTCAATACAATAGAAGAACCAGTTGTTACAGTACTTGTTGTAGGAACATTTGCATCACTAAATTGTCTTGATGCAGATGGGTTACCACAAACTACAGTTTGAGTAGAAACAGATATCGTTCCGTTAGCATTAATCATGAAACTTGCGGTTCCGTTTACATAATTACCAAATTTTGTACAAGAAACAACACGATTTTGAGTGCTTGAAGCGGAAATTACTTCAGAGTAATTTGTTGAAGTACCTGCTGGATAAGGAGCAACGTCAACTACACTATAATTACCTGCGTATGTATTCGCCTCATTATAAACAATAACAGTTCTTGTTTCTTCAGCCGTATTTCCTGCTTGGTCAGTAGCTTTGTATGTCAATGTGTATGTTCCTGCCAAATCTTTGTTTACACTTCCTGTAACTTCAATAAGCGTAGAGATATCTCCATCTTCGTCATCGCTGGCAGTTGCTCCTGCATCGGTGTAGGTAGTATTTAAAACGTGGTTAACGCTTGCATCACCTTTAAGGGTAATTACCGGAGCTGTTGTGTCCTCTTTTTTACAAGAAACTGCAAACAATACGCCTGCTAATGCAATAATAGAAAGGATTTTTACTTTTTTCATAATTACTTTTTTTAGTTTTTATTTAAAATTTAACCGTGGTGTGGGAGGGTTTCGAACCCCCGACACAAGGATTTTCAGTCCTTTGCTCTACCAACTGAGCTACCGCACCATACCTTAACGGGCGACAAATGTAACACTATTTTCCGATTTTTAAAATTATTTCTGCCAATTATTAATTTCCAATAAATTCAAACTAGATAGCAGGAACCACACTTTAAAGTTTATTTTTGTGCCTGCAAAAACAAACCAACTTGAATTTAACACTAGATATAGGTAATACACGCATCAAAGCCGGTATATTTGATGGTAGTATTTTAAAGGAATCGTTTGTTATTGCTAAGTATGCCGATTTACCTGCAGTAATTAAAAAATATCCAATCAAGCAAATTGGAGTGTCTTCTGTTGTCAATTCCCAAGAGTTTAAATCTAACGTTCCCAGCTCTATACCAGTTTTGGAGTTTGACTATACAACTAAAATCCCACTTAAAAATTTATACCAAACTAAAGTAACGTTAGGTAACGATAGGTTGGTGGCTTCTATCGGTGCGTATAGCATATTTCCAAATTCAAATACTCTTGTCATAGATGCCGGAACATGCATCAAATATAACTTTACAAATACTAGAAACGAGTATTTGGGAGGTGCAATTTCTCCCGGACTTAATATAAGATTAAGAGCCTTACATACTTTTACAGATAAACTTCCGTTAATTGAAAGTGATTTTAATTTTTCAACATTGATAGGAACAAATACCCCAGATTCCATTTTGTCGGGAGTTATGACCGCTAGTGCGCTGGAAGTAAAAGGCTTTATTGAAATGTATAATGATCAATTCGAAAATGTAAAAGTCGTGCTTACTGGAGGCGATGCTCCATTTTTTGAGAAACAATTAAAAAACAACATCTTTGCAGATGCAAATCTAATTTTAAAAGGACTTAACACTATTCTGTTGTATAATGAAAGTAATCGCTAAACAAATTTTTGTACTAACAATTATTCTTTGTTCTACACAACTATTTTCCCAAACTAGCACCAATTCCCCTTATTCTCGTTACGGCTTGGGCGAAATAAACACGTGGGGTGTTAATCAGAATTTTGCCATGGCAGGTTTAAGTGCAGCTATTCAGAACGACTCGTTAGGTCCGTATTTTATAAATCCATTTAATCCTGCATCGTATAGCTCAATTAGAAGAACCACCATAGAGGCAGCAGGTAATAACAAAAGATTGATGTTGAAATCATCAACAGGTAGCAGCAAAAAAAATATTCCGGGTATTGGATACGTTGCATTTGCTTTTCCAATTACCAAATGGTGGGGATTAGCTGCCGGGCTAATGCCATACAGCAATGTTGGATACAAAATTTCCGATACAAAGGCTGTTAGCGGATATTACCCGGTAGAGTACATTTACGAAGGAAATGGGGGGCTGACTAAAGTTTTTCTTGGAAATGGATTTAAGATTAAGCAGCTATCGGTTGGCTTTAATGCATCTTTATTGTTTGGCGAAATTGATAATACCCGAAAAGTTAAGTTGCCAAACGATTCCAATGCATTAAGTTTGAAAACAGCCTCCGTAACTAAAATAAGTGATGTTGTTTTGAATTATGGTTTACAATATACATTCAATGTAGGCAAAATGGGCAGAAATTCATCTAGAGAGAATGCCAAAATAATATTCGGTGTTGCGGGCAATTTGCAATCATCTGTTTCTGCAAAGAATGACGTAGTTAGCAACACATTTATCTATAACGCATTAAACGTTGAATCCGCACAAGACACCTTGGAAAATTTTACTAATAGGAAAGGTGCTGTAAAGCTTCCGATGTCAATAAACACCGGAGTTACACTCGTTAAGGGTACAGGATTTTCACTAGGTGTTGAGTATGGTATAGAAACATGGCAAAACTACCGCTTCTTTGATGAGGTAAATCAACTTAAGCAAGCAAATCATTTTAGAATTGGTACGCAATTTTTGCCAAAAGGCAATACCGATTTGTCGAAAAACTTTCTCTCCAGAGTGTACTATAGAGCCGGCTTTAGGTACAGCCAATTGCCACTTGTAGTGAAAAATACACAAATAACAGAAATGGCTGTTAGCGCAGGATTTGCAATACCTGTTGCGCGAATCAGACAATTACAGCAAGGTTCGTTTGTAAATATTGGTGTTGAGGTTGGGCAAACTGGAACAACGAAGAATAATTTGATACAAGAAAAATTTGTAAAAGTATCTGTTGGTATTACATTGAATGACCGTTGGTTCATAAAACCAAAAATAAATTAACGTGCGCTCAGTTTATTTTTTATTTATTGGAATACTAGTACTTCTGTTTTTTTCTGCTTGTCAAAACGATATTAAGGATGTTGAACAAGTTACGGTAAACAAGATTTTTCCAACCGAAAGCAGTACCAACGTTATCTTATTTCATACTGATTCTGCTAAACCAAAATTAAGACTCGAGAGCCCTCAAGTAGATCATTTTTCAGGCAAAAAGCCCTATATAGAAATGCCCAAAGGTGTTAAACTCGAATTTTATGAAACAGATGGTAAAGTAAAAACCCGACTTACCTGTGGATACGCCATTAGACGAGAGCTGGAAAGGACAATGGAAGCCAAACAGAATGTAGTAGTAATAAACGAAAAGGGCGAACAATTAAATACCGAATATTTAATTTGGGACGAGAGTAAAGAAATAATATCTACTAACGAATTTGTTAAAATAACAACAGAAGAAGAGGTAATTTTTGGAGATGGTCTAGAGGCTACCGAAGATTTTAGCAGATATAAAATTTTAAACATAAAAGGCACAATCAACCTAAAAGACAGCACGCTTAATTAATTTAAACTGGAGCTATATATGATAAAAATGTTGAAAATACTCGAAAAAATTTGGATTGGAATAGGAGCTGTAAGCTTAGCAATTGCTATCTACTCTTTTTTTATTACTAAAGATTCTAACCAATCGGTTTATTTTTTGGTGCTTGCCGTTATTTCCGGACTTATGTTTTATGCGCGCAACAGAAGACGTAAATCAATAGAAAAGCAAATGGCGGAGTCTAATCAACAAAAAAACTAAAACTTTAGCAGTAGATTTTTGTGAATTTTATAAAAATGACTAGGTTTGTTGCCCTAAAGAAATTAAATACAACAATATGAGCGTTTTAGCAAAAATAAGAAATAAAGCAGGTCTTTTAGTCGCAATAATAGGTATTGCTCTCTTTTCATTCGTAGTGGGCGATTTGCTTAACTCAGGTACCAGTTTTTTTGCGTCTGAACGTGATGTAATTGGCAAAATTGGCGACAAGAAAATCAAAATAACAGAGTTTGGTGCACTGTACGAAAACCGTTTAAGACAACAACAGGAGCGTAGTGGAGAGGCTGTTTTAGAAGAGCCTGTAAAGGAAATGATTCAAAAACAAACGTGGGATAACTTGTTGAATGATGTTATCATGAAAAAAGAATTTGAACGCGTTGGTGTTATTGTTGGTGATGATGAGTTGTCAAACATGCTAATAGGCTCCAACCCACATCCATACGTGGCACAAGCATTTACAAACCAACAAACAGGCCAAATTTTTGAAGGATATTCTTTACCCGATGGCAGACTGAATCCTTCTAAAGTTGCCGAATTTATTCAAGGTGCAAACCAAGAACAATTGGATAAATTCATTAAGCCTATGGAGCAAAGCCTGCGCGAGGCTCGTTTAACTGAAAAGTACAACAATCTTATTAAAAAAGGATTTTATGTTACAACAGCCGAAGCAAAGCGAGATTATGTAGAAGATAATAAAATTTATACTGCCAAGTATGTAATAAAAAGATATTCGTATATGGCAGACTCTGCAGTAAAAGTTACCGATGCTGATATTAAAAAATATTACAACGAGCACAAAAATGAATTTAAGGCGAAGGAAACTACACGCAAAATTGACTATGTTGTTTTTGAAGCATTTGCATCAAGTGAAGACACTGCTGCAATATTCGAAGAGTTGAAAAAATTAACAGTCGATTTTAAAGAGAACAAAACAGCAAAAGATGACTCGCTTTTTGTAGTTAGAGAGTCGGACTCTAAATTTTTTGACGAAAGCTATCACAAGCAAGGAACACTTCCTTTAAATATCGATTCGATTATGTTCGCTGCCGAAAAAGGTACTATTCTTGGACCTTATATAGAGGGCAACCAAATAAAGTTGGCTAAACTAATCGACTCAAAAGTAGCTCCCGATTCTGTTAAGGCAAGACATATTTTGGTAAAAATAAACGGAACAGATACACTTAGAGCTAAGAATAGAATTGATAGTTTGAAAAGTGTAGTGTCGGCCAAGAATTTCGAAGAACTTGCAAAAAAATTTAGTGAAGATCCCGGATCTGGTGAAAAAGGAGGGGATTTAGGTTGGTTTACAGAAGGCGCAATGGTAAAAGCCTTTAACGATGCATGTTTTAATGGTAAAAAAGGAGATATAGTTGTTGTGCAGTCAGATTTTGGATATCATTTGATTGAGATACTTGATAAAGGGGCTGAAGCAAGGAAAGTACAAGTTGCAACAATTGATAGGGCAATTACTCCAAGTAGTAATACATTGCAACAATACTATCGTAAAGCAAATGAGTTTGGTGGAAAATACAACACTCCAGAGCTTTTCGAAAAAGGAATTGCCGAAAATAAATTGGATAAACGTATTGCGGATAATATAAAAGAAAACGATAAAACTATTTCAGGTTTAGATTCTCCTCGAGAACTTATAAGATGGATGTATGAAGCAGATCAAGGAAATATTTCATCTGTATTCGAATTAGGAACCAAGTATATCGTAGCTCACTTAGTAGAAGTAAAAGAGAAAGGCATTTTACCGCTAGAACTTGTTCAAGAACAAGTTAAGCAAGGCGCTATTCAAGATAAAAAAGCGGAGCAGTTTATTGAGAAGTTTAATACTGTATTAGCACAAGAAAAATCAATCGAGAATATCGCGATAAAAATGGAGGAACAAGTCCTGCAAGCAGAAAACATTAAGTTTACACTTAATTCATTGCCAGGATTAGGAAGAGAAGGTAAGTTTATTGGATCTGTTGCGTCATTAAAACCTAAAACTATTTCTCAACCAATAAAAGGAAAAGCTGGAGTATATGTTTTAGTAGTTGATGAAGTAAAAGAACCTGCTGCAATTACTGACTACAAAGGAATAAAAAACAAAATGATTGGAAGCGTTACTGGTAGAGTAGATTATGAAGTATTCGAAGCTTTGAAATCAAACGTAGATATTGTTGATAATAGATCTAAATTCTACTAGTAGAAAATAACTAGTTACTGATAAAATCATAAAAAAAGGCTGCCAGTTTTGGTAGCCTTTTTTTATTTAAGGTTGGTTTTCAATTGTGATTAGTTCTTCTTACTATAAGCAGTTATCATTTTTGATATATTCTTTTCGTATTTCATTTTGAATTCGTTTTCCAAACTGGTGGCGTATTTGTTGTATGTAGCAAACGAAATAAAAAATCCATTTCTGTCTTCCATAATTTTTTTGCCTGTTTTTTTATAACGCAAACTATCTTCAAAATTTGTTTCGTTTAGCTTACTAATTATACTTAAATAGATACTATCTTTTTTATCATTCAAAACGGTTGTATTTGTTTGCCATTTGTTGTTCGTATAAAAGGATTCTAATGTTTTGTATTCCTTATGCATGAAGGTGTTAAATATGTCTTCATCATTTTTCTGATTCATGTAGCTTTGGTATTCTTTAGTGTTTTTTCCGAAATAAAATTGCAAAAATTTTGTAGCTCCTTCTCGCCCTATAAATTCAGCCAAACTTTCGCTAAGCTCATCATTGTTTTTTAGGTAAATGGTTCCATGTACCATCTCATGAATTAACAATTCCGCTAAAGCGTCTTCACTTTTTTTAATCATATTCGGCAAAATTGGGTCGGTAAACCAGCCCAAAGTACTCCATCCACCTGCCATAGCTACGTGTACATCATAGCCATCTCGAATAAGTTCTTTCTTTAATTGCATTGTTTTTTCTTTGTCGAAGAAACCTTTGTATGGCACTTTCCCAATTACTGGGAACCACCATTCTTTTGCTTTTAATTCATGCGGCTCGCTTGCCATTACCATATAAACAGTAGTTATGCTGCTATCATTGCAATAAGTAGAATAGTTTTTTGTGGGCTTTAGTCCAAGGCTATCTATCGCAAATTGTTTAATTTGTTGTGCTAGCAGAAGTTTTTCTTTAGTTGCTGCAGGAACGCTATAATCTGCAAAAAAAACTTCTAGTGGTTCTGCTTTTTTTAAAATCAAAAATTGATGATAACCTTGGTTAAGTATGTAAGAAATAGAGTTCGAAAAAATCAAAAAAAACAGAATGAGAAGAATAGGTAAAAATTCTCTCAATAATGCAATTATTCTGTTTTTTTTCTTGCTCAAAACTTAAATATTAATTTGTATATTCAAACCTTATTATTGTTTGTTTTCTTTCTAATTTAATGTTTAGAATTTAGAAATTTCGTATTTATACTAAATTATGGCTCAAGTTGAGATGAAAATGCCCAAAATGGGCGAAAGTGTTGCCGAGGCAACCATTACTAAATGGCTTAAAAACGAAGGCGATAAAGTTAATGCCGAAGATTCTATATTAGAGATTGCTACAGATAAAGTAGATTCCGAGGTTCCTTCCCCCTCTGGAGGTATATTAATAAAACGTTTATTTAACGAAGGTGATGTAATAAAAGTAGGTTCTGTAATTGCAATTATTTCAAACGATGCAGCAGATGCAACTCCTGTTAAAGCTGAAGCCCCCAAAGAAAATAAAGCAGCAGAGGCTGTAACATCTATTGCCGTTCCGTTAGAATTCGAAGTAGTAAAGCAGTCCACTTCCGGTAAATTTTATTCTCCTTTGGTACGAAACATCGCAAAGCAAGAAGGAGTTAGCCTGCAAGAGTTAGATGCTATAAAAGGTACAGGTCAAGAAGGGCGAGTTACAAAAAACGATATACTTAATTATTTGCCAACAAGAGGAAAGTCTCCTGCTGCAGTTCCTGCGCCTAAGTTGGTTGCTACTACTAATACTGCATCGGAAGTAAGTAGTAGTTCTTCTCAACCAATAAATAAACCGGCAATAAGCGTTGGTGGCGAAGACGAAATAATTGAAATGGACAGAATGCGTAAGATTATTGCCGATCACATGGTAATGTCTAAGCATGTTTCTCCGCACGTTACTTCGTACGTAGAGGCTGATGTTACAGGTATGGTAACTTGGCGAGATAAAGTAAAAAAAGATTTTGAAAAACGTGAAAAAGAAAAAATAACATTCACACCGCTTTTTATTGAAGCTGTTGTACGCGCCATTAAAGATTTCCCAATGGTAAATGTTTCTGTGGACGGAACAAAAATTATTAAACGTGGTCATATAAATATTGGTATGGCTACAGCGTTGCCTTCCGGTAATTTGATTGTACCTGTTATAAAGGATGCCGATCAAAAAAATGTACTAGGACTTACTAAATCTGTAAACGACTTGGCTAACAGAGCCCGTAACAATAAGTTACAGCCAGATGAAATACAGGGAGGTACCTTTACCATCACAAATGTGGGTTCTTTTGGAAATGTAATGGGTACGCCAATTATAAATCAACCTCAGGTGGCAATTTTAGCGGTTGGAGCCATCCGCAAAAAACCTGCTGTTATTGAAACCCCACTGGGAGATACAATTGGGATAAGACATATGATGTTTTTATCGCTGTCTTACGACCACCGCGTTGTGGATGGTTCATTAGGTGGAAGCTTTTTGCGTAGAATAGCAGATTACCTGGAACAGTTCGATCCGAATCGTACAGTATAATTTGGCAAAATTATTGTTATATATATTTAAAATAGTGTAGATGCATTTTAGTAAATATTTTTTTGTTGCTTTATTTGTTTTAGCATTAGTTAGTTTTGCTTCTGCTCAAACTATTGATAGTAAGAAGGAATTTGATGAGGCGGAACTGTTATTTAATTTAGAGAATTACGAAAAAGCGCTGTCTCATTATTTAAAAGTAGATTCCTTGCGAAAGAATAACCCTAGCATAAACTATAAAATAGGAATTTGTTATTTAAAGTCGGCAATACAAAAGGAAAAGGCAATTAAATTTTTGGAGCTTGCTGCACAACAAGCTTCTGCAAAGTATCAAGGTGTGTATTTGGATAATTCAGCTCCTTTAGATGCGCATTTCTATTTAGGATTGGCATACCACATAAATTACCAATTTGACGATGCTGTTTCTTCTTTAGAAAAATACAAAAATTTAGTTGGCAAAACAGATGGACTTAAATTGAAAGAAATTGATAGTAGAATTCAGCAAGCAAAAAATGGCAAAGAGTTGGTTGCCATTCCTATCCCAATTAAAGTAGAAAATATTGGCAGAACAATTAATTCGTCTGCAGATGATTATAGTCCAGTTTTTAATGCAGATGAGTCTATGTTGATATACACATCCAGAAGATCTGGCTCTACAGGTAATAAAGTAGATAAAAGCGGAAAGTACCACGAAGATATTTATGTAAGCTATAAAACAAATGATGGTTGGAGTACACCACTAAGTATAGGCTCTCGAATCAACTCAGATGGAAATGAAGCTACCGTTGCGCTGTCTGCAGACGGTCAAAAATTAATTATTTACAAAGACGATAATGGCGATGGAAACTTATACACCTGTAACTTAGAAGGCAATACTTGGTCGACACCCAAAAAAATGAATGATTTTATTAATTCGCCCTATTGGGAGTCAAGTGCTAGTATTTCTGCCGATGGAAATGTCCTTTATTTTAGCAGCAACAGACCCGGAGGGTTAGGTGGCAAAGATATTTATCGTTCAAAGAAGTTACCTAACGGAGAATGGGGGCGACCAACAAATCTTGGTGCTGCCGTAAACACAGCAGAAGACGATGATGCACCATTTATTCATCCTGATGGGTTTACACTGTTTTATAGTTCAAAAGGGCATAAGACAATTGGTGGATACGATATCTTTTTTACATCAGCAATATCTGATACTGGAGGTTGGGCGGAATCATTTAATATGGGTTATCCTGTAAACACAACTGAGGATGACTTATTCTTTGTGCCAACAGTTGGAAACAATAGAGCATATTATGCTAGTTATAAAAAGGATGGAATGGGCGAAAAAGATATTTATATGATAACATTTACAGGAGCCAAAGAAATTCCACTTACAGTATATAAAGGCATGGTAACAGATGCTACAGGAAAAGTTCCTGATGGATTGGTTATATCTATTAGTGATACTAAAACAAACGATATTGTTGGAGATTATACTCCAAACTCCAGTACCGGAAAATATTTGTTTATTTTAACTCCAGGTAATTCCTATCAAATTTCATACTTGATAAATGGGGATGAGGTTTTATCCGAAACGCTAAAAGTAGAGGAGAGCACATCCTATTCTATTTTGAACAAAGCGATAGACCTTAAGCCAGTAGTGCTTTCTGTAAAAAAATAATACAATAAAATTGTTTGGTCTGAGTTTCGCGTTTTATTGACAGGCTCTGTTATCTTACAATAAACATGGAGTAACTTAAAATTAAATCACTTTGTTTCATTTATTTTTCTATATTTAAGCGATTTTTTTAAATTTGCCGACTGTGATTCAAACTACAACATTAAATATTAATACTTTATCGATGAGAAAAAGTACCATTCTTCAAGTTTTTACAACATTCATAATCATTGTAATAGCAATTACTACAGGATTTTCGCAAGATAAAAACGAAAAAAAACTTTCTAGTAAAGCAGATAGATACTTTATTAATTCTCAGTATGGTAAAGCCATTGATGCTTATACAGAGCTTTTGAAGCTAAATCCGACTAATTTCGATTACAATTACAAGAAAGGAATTTCACTTTATTTCTCAAACAAAGCGTCTGATATATTAAAAGCATCCCCTTATTTTGAGGCCGCTTATGCTAATATGGGCAAAGATACAACCCCGGAAATATATTACTATTTGGGTCAAACATTACAAATTGCAGGCAAATTTGACGAAGCAATAAAGTATTACGAAATTCTTAAAGCTTATACAGGAAATAGTCAAAGTAACATTAAAGATGTAGAGGAAATAGATAATTATATCAAACAATGTAATTATGCTAAACAGTTTATAAAAATGCCCGTTCCTGTTAAGATTACCAACATGGGACCAAACATCAATACAGAATACAGGGACTACGCTCCTGTTATTTCCGGAGATGAATCTAGGCTAATTTTTACATCAAAAAGAAAAGGAAGTACCGGAGGAAGAATAGCTGATGATGGAAGATATTTCGAAGATATTTTTATTTCTAAAAGAACAAACAAAACAACTAAAGATTGGACTATTTCATCTAAGTTGGATACGAACAACGCACTTAATTTTTTTCAACTTTGGTTCAATAAAGCAGAAAATATTGGTAAGGGTATAAATTCGTCCGACCATGATGCTTCTATTGCTTTAAGCCCCGATGGCAAAACTTTGTACATGTATAAATTAAATGATATATGGCAATCTACTTATGATGGTAAAAAATGGTCTAAGCCGAATAGATTAAATGGAAATGTTAATTCTAAGCAATACCATGAACCAAGCGTAAGCCAATCTGCAGACGGAAAAACATTGTATGTAGTGAGTGAACGTAAAGGTGGTTTAGGCGGAAAAGATATTTATAAATCTGTAAAAGATGAAGAAGGCGAATGGGGGCCACTTGAAAATTTAGGTCCTGAGATTAATACTCGTTTTGATGAAGATGGTCCATTTATACATCCTGATGGAAAAACATTGTTCTTCTCTTCTGAGGGGTGGAACAGTATGGGAGGCTTCGATATTTTTAAATCTACATTAGAGAATGGAAAATGGACAACACCAATTAATATTGGATATCCAATTAATACATCTGCCGATGATATCTTTTTTGTGATGAATGAAAAAGGAGATAGAGCTTATTATGCAACGATTGTAAAAGATGACAACTATGGAGATTTAGATATTTACATGGTTAGTCCGCAAGATGTTCCTAATTTAAGCTCCAACCTTCTTGCCTACGTAGGGGTTGATTCTGCTACATTAGCAAAAACGTTAATATCTACCGGTATTGTTATCCCTGGAATAGACGATGGTACAGGTAAGAAAGTAAGATTAATGTCTTTAACTAAAAATAATAACCAACCATTTGACGCAAAATTGAAAATCGCAAACATAAATATTAATCCTGATAACAATGAGTACATCTCTCAAATGTCTACAGGTAATAATATTATTGGTTTAACACCGGGAGAGAGTTACAATATGTCTATAGAAAGAGCGGGCTATCCATCACATTCAATTGATTTTTATGTCCCTAAGAATTCTTCTACTAGAAGGTATTATCAGGAAATTGTATTTGAAGATATTAAAGATGATTCTGGCAATATTATTGGTCAAAAAACCACTGTATATAATGGATTGTTTAATATAGATAGCATGGTGGTTGCAGATGCTAACCTATCTGCTCTTTCGAAAGAAGAAGCGTATGCCGCTGTAATCAGAAAATTAGACCCAGAGAACTCAGGTCAAAATCTCAAAATTTATTCGTTTACTGATTATACACAAGTTGTGGCAGCCACAACAAATACAAACACTGCAACCCAGTCTGTAGAGGGGTGCATAGAAAACTTGCCAACATACAATCCTGTTTTATTTGACTTTAATCAATCTGTAATTAAAGGTGATGGTGCAAGACAAATGGAAGAGATTTACACCTTGTTATCTAAACATGATTGTTTAAATCTTGAAATTACCGGACATACCGATTCAAAAGGTACGGACCAATATAACTTGTCATTATCACAACGTAGATCTTCTGCCGCCAAGAAATACTTTGTTGATAAAGGTATAGCGTCTAAGCGTATTAAAACAGTTGGAAAAGGAGAGTCACAACCTATTGCTGCTAACGAAAATCCTGATAAAACAGATAATCCGGATGGCAGACAGTTAAACAGAAGAGTTGAGTTTAAATTTATTCCTGTAAAGAAATCGAAGTAATATATATCCCCACATGAAATTTAGGTTTACTCTTTTTTCTTTTCTTACAATAATTTGCTTGGTACATCCTTCTTTTGCGCAAACTCCCAAGTCTGTATATAAGGACAAGGTTACTGAGGGTAATTATTTATTTTTAGAAAAAAATTATACACGAGCACTTGAAAATTTTTTAACGGCATACCAAATAGATTCTACCAATGCCAATATAAATTATAAAATAGGCTTGTGTTACCTAAACTCTTCTTCCGAAAAATTGAAAGCAATTTCTTATTTAGAAAAGGCGTCTAAAAAGACTAAAAAGAATTATGATGAGTATGATCCTAGAGAAAAGAAAGCACCTAAGAATGTTTTTCTTTATTTAGGGCAAGCATATTTAGTTAATGATAGTTTGCTACTTGCAAAAAAAGCATTTACTAGATTTAAGGGAATGCAGCCGGAAAGAGCCCAAGACGAGGTTAAAAAATATATCGAAACTACCAACTTGGCTATAAAATATGCAGCTGAGCAGAAAAAATCGAAAATTGTTAGCCTGTCTAATGGAATAAACACTAAATATGCGGATTATGCACCTGTAATAAATGCAGATGAATCTGTCCTAATTTTCACTTCGAGAAGGGAAGGTAGTACTGGCGAAGAAAAAACACCTGACGATGATTTATATTACGAAGATATTTATCAAAGCAAAAGTGATGGAAAAGGTGGATGGACCGCTCCAGAACACTTAAACATTAATACAACCGGAAACGATGCTGCGATGAGTCTTTCTGCAGATGGACAAACATTGTTTGTATACAAGCAATTTAATGGCGGAGATATTTATGTTAGTAATTTGAATGGAGATGTTTGGAGCGAGCCCGAACCATTAAGCTCAAATGTAAACTCTGTTTTTTGGGAACCACATGCGTGTGTTTCTGCAGATGGCAATACGCTTTATTTTGTGAGTGATAGACCCGGAGGGTTAGGTGGTAGAGATATCTATAGAAGTGTTAAATTGCCTAATGGAGAATGGAGTTTACCACAAAATTTAGGACCAAGAGTAAATACTCCTGCTGACGAGGATGCTCCATTTATTCACCCGGATGGAGTAACGTTGTTTTTTAGCTCTAACGGACACAAGGGAATCGGTGGATTTGATATATTTTATACTGTAAAGCGCGAAACTCAAGATAATTTATCAACTACAATAAGCATAAATAATAAAAATAATACCAATTTAGAAGAACGTAAATGGCCTAATCCACCGGTAAATTTAGAAAGCCCCGTAAATACAACTGGCGATGATATTTATTATTCGCTCTCTGCCGATGGAAAAAGAGCGTATATTTCTTCTGCAAGAGCTGGAGGCGAAGGCGAAAAGGATATTTATATGGTTTCCATTGAGCAAACCGTTGTAGAGCCTACCGTTTTGTTAAGAGGTTATTTAACTTTTGATGGAAAAGAAACTGCACCCGGTACTGTACGAATAGTGGCAACTGATTTGGAGACAGGCACCGTTTCTCAAGAAGTTCGTCCGAATACTAAAACCGGAAAATATTTAGTTATTTTAAATCCAGGACAAAATGGGAAAACCTATTCTGTAAGCTATGAAGCAGAAGGATATCAATCTCAAGTAGAAACAATAAAAGTAGAGCCGGGTAGTGCATTCCAATTAATAGACCGAGCATTGGATTTGAAACCAGTCAATTTTGAAAGTAAGACTCCTGGAACAATTGCTATGTCGGGTAAAATTACCAATAAAGATAAAAAAGTAATACCTGGTTCTAAGATTGTTGTATCTAATGTAGTTACAGCAAAAGTGGTAGATACCTATTATGCCAATCCAACAAATGGAGCATATTATTTTGTGCTTCCTCGTGGCGAGAATTATAGTTTAAGTTATGAGGCAGAAGGTTATTTGTTTCAATCTGAGAATATTTCCACACCTAAAGAAGCTACGTACGAGATGCTTAATAAAGATATTGTTCTTAATAAATTGGAAGTTGGGTCTAAGATTGTATTAAATAATATTTTCTTTGATTCAGGCAAGTCTAAACTGAGATCTGAATCGAATGCAGAATTAGAAAAATTATATAAAATAATGTCTGACAATAACGATATTACTGTTGAGATATCCGGTCATACTGACGATCAAGGTAAAGCAGACATGAATTTGAAATTATCACAGGCTAGAGCACAAGCAGTGGTTGATTATTTAGCGAACGAAAAAAACAAAGTGTATCGTGTACCACCATACTATTACAAAGGTATTCCTCGAAAACGAATGACTGCGAAAGGATATGGTTCAGACCAACCGATAGCACCTAATAAGGGTGCTGATGGTAAACCGGATCCTAAAGGAATGCAGCTGAATAGAAGAGTGGAGTTTAAAGTTGTTTCTAAAGATCCAAGTTTAAAAATAGAATCAAGTTCTGGAGTTGTAGCACCTGCTGCTCCCTCTGCTGATAAGGCGGTTGAAACAAAGAAAAAGTGATGAGAGTTCTTTCCCTCAAAAAAATTTATTTGGGTACGCTTCTTCTTTTAGCTGTTCCGCTCTTTTCTCAAAACTCGAAAAGCTATAAAGATTTATTTTTAGACGGAGTTTATTTCTTAGATGAAGAAAACTTTACATCTGCAATTACGAGTTTTAGTTTGGCATACTCATTAGACTCTTCTAATGCTAATATTAATTTTAACTTAGGATTTGCCTACTTAAACTCCATAACCAAAAAGTCTAAAGCACTTTACTATCTTACTAAGGCTGCAGAAAATGTTTCTAAAGGTTATAGACCATTTAATGCATCGGAAACTAAAGCCCCTCCAATTACCTATTATTATTTAGGTGTAGCCAATAGAATTAATTACAACTTCGAAGATGCCATAAAATCATTTACTAAATACAAAACATTTGTTGGAAGTTCTCTTACAAAGTCTGAAATATCTAATGTAGAGCGAGAAATTAAAATGTGTAAAAATGCTATTAGTTTTTATGCAGAAGCACCGAGAGAGAAAGAGGAATCAAAAAATGTAATGAAGGATAGCGTTAATAGTCCTTTTCCGGATTATAGCCCTGTTATTTCTGCAGATGAATCTACGTTGATATTTACTTCTAGGAGACCTAGTGGTACTGGCGAAGATCTTACGCCAGAAGGGGACTATTATGAAGATATTTATATAAGCAAAAAGGATGAAACCGGAAAGTGGACAGCGCCCAAGTCGATTGGAAATAATATTAATACTCCCGGTCATGAAGCAACGGTTTCTCTTTCTCCAAACGGAGACCAGTTGCTTATTTATAAAGATGATGGTGGAGATGGTAATATATACATAAGCAATTTGGTTGGAGATAATTGGTCTATACCACAAAAATTAGGTTCGGATATAAATTCAACTTACTGGGAGCCAAGCGCATGTATTTCTCCGGATGGGAGTGTTTTGTATTTTGTAAGTAATAGACCCGGTGGTTTTGGCGGAAGAGATATTTATAGATGTGTGAAATTACCCAATGGCGAGTGGAGTATGGCCACTAATCTTGGACCAACTATTAACACTGAATTCGATGAAGATGCTCCGTTTATGCACCCAGATGGAGTAACCCTGTTTTTTAGCTCTAACGGACACAAATCTATTGGAGGATTCGATGTGTTTTTTACCACTAAGAAGGAAAATTGGAAGTGGACTCCGCCTATTAACGCAGGTAAATTAATTAATACTCCGGATGACGATATTTATTATGTATTATCTCCGGATGGAAAAAGAGCGTATTATTCATCTGCTAAAAAAGGTGGTAATGGCGAAAAAGATATTTACATGTTGGCAGTAGAGCAGAGTCTTGTAGAGCCAACAACTTTATTGCGAGGATATATAACTTTTGATGGTAAAGCTAAAACTCCTTCTGATGTTAATGTTCGAATTACTGCTGTTGATGTACAAACCGATGTTGTAACACAAGAAATAAAACCTAATTCAGTTACAGGAAAATACGTTGTAATATTAAATCCAGGACAGACTGGTAAAACGTACCGAGTGGTATATGAAGCCACGGGATTTAATTCTATTGTAGATACAATAAAAGTAATGCCGGAGTCTGAGTTTTTTTTGATAGACAGATTGCCTGTTAATTTTGAGAGTAAAAAGCTAGGAACTATTGCTGTTACAGGAATTGTTACGGATTTAAAAACATCTAAGCCAATACCAAATGTTAAAATAGTTATAAAGAATAATGCTACAGGCGAGGTAAAAGATAGCTACTTCGTTACATCAAATAAAGGAGTTTATTATTTTGTTTTACCGCGAGGAGAAAATTATAATATCTCCTATGAGGCCCAAGGTTATTTATTTCAATCGGAGAATGTGTTTACTCCGAAAGATTCAATTTATCAAACGATTACTAAGAATATTGCACTGAGTAAAATTGAGGTTGGTGCAAAAATGGTTTTAAACAATATCTTTTTTGATGTAGGAATGGCTACTTTGCGCAAAGAGTCAAATATAGAGTTGGAAAAACTGTATGTATTTATGGTAGATAATCCGGATATGATTGTTGAAATATCGGGGCATACTGATGATCAAGGTACTGATGAAATTAATATTCCGTTGTCGCAAAATAGAGCGCAGGCTGTGGTAGATTATTTAACTAACGACAAGAACAAAATATACAGAGTTGCACCCTATTATTATAAAGGAGTCCCTAAAAATCGTTTAGTGGCAAAGGGGTACAGTTCTACAATGCCTATTGCACCTAATCGTTTTCCGAATGGCGATCCTGATCCGGAAGCTAGACAATTAAATAGGCGTGTAGAATTTAAAATCATTTCTACATCTGGTGCCGAAATTTTAAAATCAAGATAAATAAATCTCTGTTTTTATTGTGTATATTACTTGCTAAATGAGATGTTTTTATCACAACATATTTAGTAGAAGTGTTTTTTTTCTAGTATGCGTTATTCTCATTACTTCAAGTAAAATACAATCTCAAAGCAAAAAAAATTATAAGGAAAGATTTGTTGATGGAGTTTATTTTTTAGATGAAGAAAATTATTCTGCAGCTCTATTTAGCTTTACACAAGCCTATTTGATTGATTCAACCAATTCAAATATAAATTTCAATCTGGGATTTACGTATCTAAATTCATTAACAGAAAAGAGAAAAGCGTTGCGTTATTTGAAAAAGGCATCTTTGGATATTTCCGAAAAGTACACACCTTTTTCAGCGTTGGAAAAAAGCGCTCCAACAAGTGTTTATTTTTATTTAGGAGTTGCGTATCGCCTGAATTATAATTTTAGAGAAGCTATTGCATCTTTTGAGCGGTACAAAAATTATTTGAAAGCAACTGATAAAGAGGCGTTGAAAGAGGTTGATAGACAAATAGAAGTGTGTAGAAATGCTATGGAAATTTATATCAAACCTGTTGATATAAATGTAAGTATGATTAAGGATAGTGTTAATAGTGCATATCCTGATTATAGTCCGGTTATTTCTGCTGATGAATCAACTTTAATATTTACATCTAGAAGGCCAGAAGGAACAGGCTACGAATTGACACCTACAGGAGAGTTTTACGAAGACATTTACATAAGTCATAAGAATGAAGCAGGTAAATGGACTAAGCCCGCATCTATTGGAGCATCTATTAATACTGCCGGGCACGAGGCTTCGGTATCGTTGTCTCCTAATGGCGATCAGCTATTGATTTACAGAGATGACAATGGTGATGGAAATATTTATATAAGCACGTTGGAAGGCGACACTTGGAGTAGTCCGGAAAAATTAGGATCGGATATTAATTCTACTTATTGGGAGCCAAGTGCTTGTATTTCTCCTGATGGGAGTATGTTGTATTTTGTGAGCGACAGACCCGGTGGTTTTGGCGGAAGAGATATTTATAGATGTGTAAAACTCCCCAATGGAGAGTGGAGCTTAGCAACTAATTTGGGTCCGACAATTAATACAGCGTATGATGAGGATGCGCCATTTATGCATCCGGACGGAGTAACATTTGTATTTAGTTCTAATGGACACAAAACTACCGGAGGGTTTGATGTGTTTTATTCAACCATACAAGAGGATACTAAATTTGCTCCTGTTAAAAATATGGGAGTGCCAATAAATACTCCAGATGACGATATTTTTTATGTATTATCTCCGGATGGTAAAAGAGCTTATTATTCATCAACTAAATCGGATGGTGCAGGTGAAAAAGATATTTATTTAATTACCTTGTTAAGTTCTGTTGTAGATCCGGTTACTTTGCTAAAAGGCTTTGTAACCATTGATGGTTCTACATCTATTCCTTCAGATTTTAAAATTACAGTTATCGATAAAGAAACCGGATTACTAGTGCAAGACATAAAGCCAAATTCAAAAACAGGAAAATATATTTTAGCGTTGAACTCTGGTGTAGGTGCTACAAAATCATTCATAATAAAGTATGAAGCTAAAGGATACGAGTCGATAGAAGAGTTATTAGAAATTGACTCAAAGTCTTCTTATCAAGAAGTGCAAAAGGAAGTTGATTTAAAACCTGTTAATTTCGAAAGTAAAAGACCCGGTACAGTGTCTTTGGTTGGCTCGATTACAGATAATAAATCAACACGTATATCCAATGCGATTATAACAGTAAAGGAAAATGTAACAGGAATACCAATTGGTATATATGAACCTAATAAGCTAACCGGAAGGTATTATGTTAATTTGGAAAGAGGCAAAAATTACCATGTTTCGTTTGAGGCGGATGGTTATTTATTTCATACGGAAAATGTGAATGTGCCTGCTAAATCAGAGTATTTAGAGTTGTTGAAGAATGTTGTTTTAGAGCCCATCAAAACTGGCTCGAGTATAGTATTGAACAATATATTTTTCGATTCGAATAAATCTATTTTAAGAAAAGAATCTACGCTTGAGTTGGAGAAATTAAAAGATTTTCTTGTGTCTAATCCGGCCGTAAAGGCTGAAATATCCGGTCATACTGATAATTCGGGGACTGCAGCTGCAAACTTAAAACTTTCTAAGGATAGGGCACAGGCTGTTGTAAATTATTTAATTGCTAACGGTATCAGTAAAGCGAGAATTATTAGTAAAGGCTATGGTATGGCAAAACCTCTTTTCTCAAATTCAACAGCAGATGGTAAGCCGGATTCTGCATCTATGCAATTGAACAGACGTGTGGAGTTGAAAATCATCGACTAACGTAGTTTCGCTTTGTTACATGTTGGGTAACAAAACATACAGGGATATTAGATTCAATCATTTCTTTTTTTTATATTCAGAATACTAATTGGTAAAGTATGCGAATAAGATATTTACTCTTTTTTTTACTTATTTCTATTGTTGTTACTGCACAGCCTAAAACATACAAGGATTATTTTGTAGAGGCTAATTATTTAATTTTAGAAGACAACTACAAAAAAGCACTCGATAATTTTCTATTTGCATACGATTTAGATTCTACTGGCGCTAACATCAACTATAATATTGGGCAGTGTTATTTAAAAACAAGTGCCCAGAAAAAAAATGCTCTTTATTACCTTCAGCAAGCAGTTGCTATGGGCGTTACAGAAAATTATAATCCACTTGATTATAAAGAAAAGAATGCACCCGTAACCGTTTATTATTATTTAGGTAGAGCCTATCACTTAAATGGATTGTATGACAAAGCGATTGAGAATTTTGAAAAGTATAAAAGCTATTTAAAGCAACCTAAAAATGCTGCGTTAATAAAAGATACCGACCATCAAATAGAAATGTGCAAAAATGCAAAAGAGTTAATTGCTATGCCTACACGCATAAAGATTACTAACCTGGGTGATAGCATAAACAGTGAATTCCCGGAGTACAGTCCAGTGGTATCGGCAGATGAGTCGATGTTGATTTACACCTCTAGAAGACCCGGAAGTACAGGAGGAGAGATAGGTGTAGACGATCAGTTTTACGAAGATATTTATGTAAGTGTTAAAGGCAAAGATGATAGGTGGAGTACTCCTGTTTCTATTGGCGAATCAATAAATACAAACGGGCATGAGGCAACTATTAGTCTTTCTGCCGATGGTATGCAGTTATTTATTTACAAAGATGATAATGGTGACGGAAATATTTATGTAAGTAATTTACTCGGTGATACATGGTCTAGTCCAGTAAAAATGGGGTCAGACATTAATTCAACTTATTGGGAGCCCAGTATTTGTGTTACTCCGGATGGGAATACACTTTATTTTGTAAGTGATAGAAAAGGGGGATTGGGAGGTAGAGATATTTACCGCTGTGTTCGATTGCCGAATGGAGAGTGGAGCAAGGCGCTAAATTTAGGTCCGTCAATTAATACGGAGTATGATGAGGATG
Organism: Bacteroidota bacterium; assembly: GCA_017303975.1. Taxonomy (NCBI): domain Bacteria; kingdom Pseudomonadati; phylum Bacteroidota; species Bacteroidota bacterium. The sequence continues at coordinate 66,878 of JAFLBG010000009.1, read as the reverse complement.
GTCCATTTATTCATCCGGATAGGGTTACCCTTTTTTTTAGTTCGAAAGGACATAAGAGCATGGGAGGTTTTGATTTATTTTATGCAACCAAAACCGATAGTGGGTGGACATCTCCAACAAATTTGTTGCCACCAATAAACACTCCTGACGATGATATTTTTTATATGGCATCTACAGACGGTAGACGAGCTTATTTTTCTTCGTTGCGAGAGGATGGTTTTGGCGATAAAGATATTTATATGTTGGAATTAGAAGATGCACCAAAAGTTGATCCGGTGGCTCTTGTAATCGGACGACTTGTTGCAGATCAAGGTTCCACTTTGCCAAATAATATTGATATCCGTGTGGTAAATACCGAAACAAATGAGCAAGCTCTTTTTAAAGCAAATATTAAATCGGGTAAGTATGTTTTGCCGCTTGTGCCAGGTAAATCATACAACGTATCATACAAAGTTGGAGATGCGGAGTTTTATAACGAAACCATAAATGTTCCTACCGGTACTGATTACCAAGAAATTCAAAAAGAATTACTGTTGGATCCGGTAAATTTAAAAGGTGTAATGAAAGAAGCTCCTAAGCAAGATTTAAAGCACATAAATGAACTGCCAAAAGATAAAACACCACAAAGTAATGCAGAAGCTAAAAATAAAATAGCAGATACAGAAAAAAAGGCGGGAGACTCAACTCCGATAAATTACGGGCAAGAGGTGTATAAAGTGCGAATTAGTTCTGTTAAAAAACCTGCGGCATACGATGCATTTAAAGGATTGAAGAATGTGGAATATGAGCAAACTGCAGATGGATATTACAGATACTATGTTGGTACTTATAACTCGAAAGTCGAGGCAAAGGAAAGGAAAGAAGAAATTATAAAGGCAGGAGTATTTACCGATGCTATTGTAATTAAATATACTGGAACTTTATTGCCATTTAACTCCACCAAGCCCAACACTCTAAATACTGAGGCACTTACAACTTTTTCGGACAATACATTTTTGATGTATTTTAAATACAATGCCACAGAAATTAACTCTACGGATAATGATTTTGTTTCGTTTGTTAATGCTATAGCTCAAAAGCTTAGTGTTGGAGCTGCTACAATCGAAATAGAGTCAAGCGCATCTCATGTGCCAACTAGAAAATATTCAGATAACAAAGAATTGGCAAAATACAGAGCTGAAAATGCAAAGCAAAAAATAATGGATGCATTAAATTTGAAGAATGCCTATACACAAAAGCTTACAATAAATTCGAATAAATTTTTAGTAGGCGGGCCGGAGTATAGCGGAGATTATTTGTTGAATAAAGCAGAATACGAAAAGCATCAATTTGTAAAAGTAAAAATTGCCACAAACTAATAGTTGTATGTAGTGTTTGGTATAGCATTTGTTTGATACCCTTACATTATGTAGTAAAAAACATGTTAAAGAAGCGTACCATACTATTGTTTTCACTGCTGTTTGCTGTTGTTTTCGGACAGGCGCAATCTAGACAAGCCCCCAAGAAAATAGTGCAGCCAGAGGATGCAGAAGAACATTTTTCGCATACAAATTATGTAATGGCACTTCCTATTTATAAGGAGTTGTTAAAGCAAGAGCCGAAGAGCATAAAGTACAATTACAGGGCAGCACTTTGCTATCTAAATACCAATATTGATAAATCACAAGCCGTACATTTTTTAGAGTTTATTACAAAAATTCCCGATGCTAAGTTTGATAACGAAGTTTGGTATGATTTAGGACGAGCCTATCATTATTCCTACAAATTTGATGAGGCAATAAAAGCTTATTCAACATATAAAGAGAAGGCTGGAAACAAAGAGATAACTAAAGCGAATAGACAAATAGAAATGTGTAATAACGGAAAAGAACTAATGAAATTTCCGTTGAATATTAGTTTTGAGAATTGTGGAAAGTCTGTTAATTCTGAGTTCCCCGACTACTATCCGCTCGTTACGAAGGATGAAAGTAGTTTGGTTTTTACATCCAGAAGAAGAGAGAATGTAGGAGCGAGGTTAGAATTTGATGGATATTATCCATCTGACATTTATTTATCTATCGCAAAAGAAGGAGTGTGGAGCAAAGCAAAAGGTGTTGGAACATATGTAAATACTGCTTATGACGAACAAGCTGTTGGTATTTCTTCCGATGGAAAAAGTATTGTTGTTTATATTGATCATATTGACAGTGCCGGAAATTTATATGTTTCGGAGATTAAAAGGGGAAGTTACCAGCGCATAGTTCGGCTGAATGAGAATGTAAACAAAGGTTTTGAGCGTTCTGGTTCCATTTCTCCGGAAGGAGATATTATCTTTTTTGCAAGCGATAGAGAAGGCGGTTTGGGCGAAACAGACATTTACATGTCTAGGAAACTTCCAACCGGACAATGGGCAAAAGCACAGAATCTGGGGGCGAATATAAATACACCCTATCGGGAGGATTTTCCTTTTTTGGTAGAAGATGGTAAAACATTGTATTTCGCATCACAAGGGCATTCTAGTATGGGAGATTACGATTTGTTTAAATCTATTTGGGACGAAGAGAGTAACACTTGGAGTAAACCTGTTAATTTGGGTTATCCAATAAATACACCCGATGAAGAGCGATGTATTTCCTTTACAGAGAATAATCGCGTGGGTTATGTTTCTGCTGTTCGTAAAGGTGGTTTGGGTGATTTAGATATTTATCGTGTAACATTTAACGATGCTGAACAGCGCTATGCAATAGTTACAGGTTATGTTACCCCATCGGATTCTATACCAATAAAAGATTTCAGGGCTGTAATTACGGCCACGGATATGAAAACAAAAAAAGAATATTCCTATATTCCATCTAAATCAACCGGAAAATATGTAATGGCGCTAACACCCGGAAAGTATGCCATTACTGTAGAAGCTGCAGGATATAAAACTTTGGCAGATGCCGTTGTTGTATTTGATATGGGTTCCTTTCAGCCGGAGATGGATAAAAATTTTGTGTTGAGTAAAAATCAATAAATTTTTTAGTCCTCTTAATTTACTACCAACTTTTTTAAAGTTAGACCTTTGCTACTTTCCACCACTAGCGTATAAAATCCTTTGGGCAGATTACTAACGTTTATGGGTGAAGTAGTAGTGCTTGTAACCTTCGTTCCATCAATTGTATAAATAGAATATGATTTAGCTTCCACAGAAGAGTTCTTATCAATAAAAATAAAATCGTTTGATGGATTTGGATAAAAATCAAATAAATTGTTTACCTCAATATCATCCATTCCCGCATATGGGTGCGTATAATTTTTTACAAAATTCCATGCTTCCCATGGATACGATATATCATAGGCAGGTTTTAACAAATATTCATGTCCAACATTTGTAATTTTAAGCATTTGCATTTGTACCCCAGCGTTACAATTCAATAGCCGAGAGCGAATAACACGAGCACCATCATTTGCCAAATCCGGCAATGTGTCAATAATTTCTGACCCAATACAAGAGTTTGAGCTTTTCCAGTCATTCCAAGAATTATTTAGCGATGTATATGCCAACACAAAATTCCCGGCAGGGTTTACAACAATATCTGTTAGTCCATGTCCCATGGATATGGGTATAGGGCGAGTAGGATTTGTATTTAGAAATGCAAAAAATTGAGTAGATGCAAAGGTTGCAACCGCAGCTATTTTATTAGATACTTCTTTTGCCATTCGCTGTGTCATAAAACCTCCCATTGAAAAACCGGTCATATACACACGAGCTTTATTCACACTGTGGTTTTTAGTAATGGTATCAATTAAATCAGTAAGAAAATCTACATCGTCTGCATTGGGCGAAATAAGCGGAGCGCCTGCATTCCAGCATGTGCCACTACTGCCAACCAATGCTTGAGGATAAACAACAATGAAATTTTCTTGATCCGCAATTCCGTTAAAGCCGGTATATGGCATGTGGCTTTGAATACTATCCGTTAGTCCATGTAAAACCAATAATAACGGATATTGTGTACTTGTGTTGTAATTTGCAGGAAGGTGAATAAAGTATTTTCGAGTACCCGAAGTATGTTGGAATGATTTTAAAGAAGTTTGAGAATGTATGAATGTACTTAAAAGTAAAAGGCTTAAGAGTGTAATTTTTTTCATGCTTTTGGTTTTATTTTCAATTAACAATTTGTACTAGCTATTGTTTGCCTAAAATCTAACATGGTAATATCATACAAATACTCTATTTTTACTCACATATGAATACTAACTTAAGTGCAAATATCGGACATTTATTAGCGCAAAAAAAAATTGATTTTGCTGTATTAAAAAGAAAAATTGGACTTAAAGCAAGCTCTGTAAATTCTGTTACACAAATAGCTGATTTAATTTCGATTGCAGCTTTTTTTAAGATTGACTATAATACTCTGCTAAAGGATAATCTGCAGAATAAGACTACTCCAAAGCCTACTATTAAAATTTTAATAGTAGATGTTGATGGAGTTTTAACCGATGGCGGAATGTATTACACCGAAAGTGGAGATGAGTTTAAAAAATTTAATACCAAGGATGGCTTGCAGATTAAGGCACTTACTAAAAAAGGATTCCAAGTAGGGTTAGCCAGTAACGGGATTAATAAAAATCTTATAACAAAAAGAGCTAAGTTATTAGGTATTCAAAATTGTTATGTTGGAACAGAACCAAAGGTACCTGTTATTGAAAAATGGCTTAGAAAGCTAAAACTCAGTTGGACTAATGTAGCATATATAGGCGATGATTTGAATGATGTTGAGTTGTTTAAAAAGGTTGGATTTGCTGCTTGTCCGGCAGATGCGGCAAAAGAAATAAAAACATTAGCTCATGTTGTTTTAGAGCGGAATGGTGGAAATGCTTGCGTGAGAGAATTTATTGACACCTACTTGCATAGATATACATAGATGAACCAGTTGGTTGTTATAGATAATTACGATTCATTCACATATAATTTAGTGCATTTACTCGAGAAAGTTACACTGCAAAATGTGGATGTATATAGGAATGATGAAGTTGAAGTTGACAAACTAAGCACGTATTCCCATATTATAATTTCTCCCGGACCTGGATTACCCCAAGACGCAGGTGTTTCAAAACTTGCGATTGAAAAATTTTCACCCTCCAAAAAAATTTTAGGTGTTTGTCTCGGGCATCAAGCAATTGGAGAGGTTTTTGGAGCTTCTTTAATAAATTTACCAACTGTTTTTCACGGAGTAGCAACTAAAATGAATGTGTTAAATAGCAATAATCTATTTAAGAATATTCCCGACTCCTTTTTGGTAGGAAGGTATCATTCTTGGGGTATAAAAAAGGGACTTCCCGAATCGCTTGAGTTGCTAGCTGCGGATGAGAATGGAAATCCAATGGCTATTAAGCATAAGCATTTTCAGTGTTACGGAGTACAATACCATCCCGAATCAATATTGTCGGAGTATGGAGAGCAGCTAATAAAAAATTGGATGAATCTTTAATTTATATTATCTTAAGTAAATGATGTTGTTAAAATAAATTCAATATTTTTTTCTGTTTACACAATATCACGGAAAGCGCTATTGAATTAATTTTTAACAAGTTTAAATGAATTGTATAATGAAAAAGGCATTACTAGTATTAGTTGTTTTGTATTCTCAAATTCTTTTTGCTCAAAAGGAGATAAGCTCAAAGGAGGCAGATTTAAAATTTAAGAACGGAGACTATGAATCTGCACTTACGGATTATTTGAAGTTGTTTAAAGACGACCCAAAGAGTGAAGAATATAATTATAGAATAGGCGTTTGTTATTTAAACTCAAACGTAAATAAAGTAAAAGCAATTCCCTATTTAGAAAATGTAACCAAGCGCGAACACTTTGACAACAATGCTCTATATTTATTAGGGCGAGCCTATCATTATGCATATCGTTTTGATGATGCTTCTAGGGCCTACAACCGGTTTAAAGATGTAGGAAAAGGCACAAGCGAAAATTTAAAAGACGTAGAAAAGCAAATACAATATTGCTTTAACTCAAAAGAGGTAATTAAGTTTCCGGTAAATGTTACTTTTCAAAACTTAGGTAGAAATATTAATTCATCGTATGCAGATTATTATCCATTTGTTTCGAGTGATGAAGCTTTTATCATTTATAATTCACTTCGACCGGATGCTGGCTCATTTATAAAGCCAGATGGTAATTATCCTCCATCTGCGTATCGTTCCGAAATAAAAAGTGGTTTTTTTTCTAAGTCAGAAAATATTAGTAAAAACTTTGATGTTCCGGATGGAGAAGAGGAAGTTGTGGGAATGTCTCCGGATGGCTCTATTTTATTGATATACCATGATGACTTTAAAGGGAAAAGCAATATTTATGCCATGCATATTGATTCTGCTAAAAAGTATTCAGACCCCGTAAAGCTAGATGGGCAGGTAAACACAAGCCATCACGAAATAGCTGCCAGTATTAATAACGAGGGCGATATTTTATATTTTGCAAGCGATAGGTCAGGAGGAAAAGGCGGAACAGATATTTACGTTACCAAAAAATTACCAACAGGAGAATGGGGTGTTCCACAAAATTTAGGAGAACCTATTAATTCTGCTGCCAACGAAGATTTTCCGAATATTTCACCGGATGGCAAAACGTTATACTTCAGTTCTAATGGGCATACTAGCATGGGTGGTTATGATATTTTTAAATCTACTTGGGATGAAAAATCACAACGCTGGGTTAATCTAAAAAATTTAGGATACCCAATTAATACGCCTTATGACAACATGAATTTTAGAATTTCTTCTAACGGTCGCTATGGCTATATTTCAGCGTTACGCTCCGGAGGACAAGGAGATTTGGATATTTATCGTGTTACTTTTAACGAAGTAGAACATAATTACGTAGTAATAAAAGGCATTGTAAATCCTAAGGAAGCCAATGTTAACAAGCCTTTTTCCTACAAGAAAATTAATATCAAAGTGGTTGATAATTCTAAAAAAGATTTGTATGGACTTTATCAAGCAAATCCTATAAATGGAAGGTACATTATTATTGTACCTCCTGGAAATTATGATATTGAGGTAAGTCACGAAGGATTTGTAACAGATAAATATACAGTGGATATTCCTGTCAAAATTATTCAAGACTCAGAGATTAATAAAGATTTTTATTTGCCTGTTGATGGGGCTGCTACAACCACACAATCAAATGGTAATTAGCAAATGATTACCTACATCATTATTGGTATTACAATTCTGGCATCGATACTTGCTTTTCAAGATAGGGCAATATTTTCAAAATATTTATTCAATCCGTTTGTTATTAACGAACAAAAGCAAGTATATCGTTTTCTTACACATGCTTTTATTCATGCCGATTGGATGCATCTCATCATGAATATGTTGGTGTTGTATTCTTTTGGACAAACATTAGAAACTGTTTATTTTCCTGCAGTTTTCGAACTTCCTAAAGCTAGTATGTATTATGTGTTTTTGTATCTTTTAGCCATATTGGTTTCGGCACTGCCCAGCTTTGAAAAAAACAAACACAATTCGTACTACAGTTCTGTTGGTGCATCCGGGGCGGTATCGGCAGTTGTTTTTTCGTGCATACTTATTGACCCTACACAAAAAATAATTTTTTTGTTTTTACCTTTTCCTATTCCGGCAGTTGTATTTGGATTGCTATATCTAGTTTATTCTTGGTACATGTCTAAAAAAGGCACTGACAATATAGGGCATGATGCTCATTTTTGGGGAGCCGTTTTTGGCTTTGTATATACACTGCTTTTAAAGCCCTCACTTTTTTTGAGTTTTGTGTACCAAACAAAACAATTGTTCTAGCAACTACTTGCTATGTTTTTCTATACTTCTTTAAAATCAGTATATTCAAACTGCTAAATGGATACATCAGAAAAATACATTTGTTTGAATGGAGAAATTCATGAGAGTGATGCTCCAATACTTTATTCTTCTAACAGAGCATTTAGATATGGAGATTCTGTGTTTGAATCGATGAGATTTACTCAAAAGCAAATTCCTTTTTTTAAAAAACATTGGCAGCGCCTGCAAAAGGCAATGGCTGTTTTGTTTATGCAACCCACTGCTAATTTTACGGAGGAACTAGTGCTTGGTTACATACTTAGATTGATTGAAAAAAACAATATACCAGCTGATGCACGTGTTAGATTAACCGTTTTTAGAAGTGGAGATGGAACATATACACCAACCACCAATACAATTGAGTATTTGATTGAAGTAGATGCATTAGAAGATGATTGTTTTGTGTTAAATCCGAAAGGGCTTTTGGTAGATATTTATAACGATTTAAAAAAATCTAAGAATATACTATCTCCATATAAAATTGGAAGTGCTGCGTTATACGTAATGGCGGGCATTAATAAAATTAAAAACGAGCTAGACGATTCTATTATTATAAATGACAAAGGGAATATTATTGAAGCTACCAGTTCAAATATTTTTGCTGTAAAAAATGGTGTGCTCTATACCCCGCCAATAGAGGAGGGATGTATTAATGGTGTGATGAGAAATGTGATACTGGAAATTGCAAAAGAAAATAGAATTGCTGTTTACGAAATAGGATTGGCATTTAATGTAATGCTAAATGCCGATGAAGTTTTTTTAACAGATGCTGTAAATGGAATACGTTGGATTTCGTCATACAAAGCCAAGCGATACTTTAATACAATGTCAAAGACGTTAGTAGATAAATTAAATGCAGCAGCTATAAAAGCACAAGGTGTATAAATCTACTCTTGCTCACTAAAGTAGTTTTTATTGGCACTTTCTATAGTTTTAAAAATCTCTCCAATGCCAATTTTTTTCTCGGCAGAGGTTTCGATTATAATTGGTAAATCACTCCAAAAGGCAAGCAGAGCGTTCTCTATGTTTTTTCTGTTTTTTATTCTGTCTTGTTGTCCAAGCTTGTCTGTTTTTGTAAGGAGTATAACAATAGGAACTTCTTTTTCTCCTAACCAAAGTAAAAACTCTCTATCTATTTGTTGTAATGGCAATCGGGCATCTATTAATACAAATACGCAACTAATACTTTTTCTTTTCGAAAAAAAATCGGCAAGTAATGTTGTAATTTCTTGTTGTTGCAGTTTTGATGCCTTTGCGTAGCCGTAACCCGGCAAATCCACTAAGTAAAAAGAATTATTTACAATAAAATGATTTATTAATATTGTTTTTCCGGGTTTAGAAGATACAAATGCCAGACTTTTATTATTTGCCATAGCATTTAATAACGATGACTTCCCAACATTCGAACGTCCAATAAACACGTATTCCGGAAAATGTTCCTTTGGGCATTTGTCAACCGAAGGACTGCTCATTACAAACTTTATTTCTTTAACTACCATTTTTAGGATTTTTATAAGATGTAACGTGTCTTTCTTTTTTAGATTCGTAAATGTCGGCAATTGTAACCATTATTCCAGTTTCTTCCACGCCTCCAAAATGATTATTTACACATGTCCCAAAAGTTTTCATGGTGGCAGATAAATTCATATACGCGTTAACTAGTGGAGGGATATTTTCTCCTAGTGCTCTAACTTTTTTATTTAAAATATGATGAGCTTCCTTGTATGGGAGAGGCTTAATGGTATGTATAAATTCCGTTAAGTCATTTTTTATTTGAAGCTCATTTAATGGAATCACTAATCTTTCCTTATCCGGAAAAAATGTTTTCATGAAAGTTAAAATTAAATCTCTTGCTTCAATGTTGAAGTCGGTATACATGGTAACTTTACCGAAAAAATAGTTTATTTCAGGATTGTCAATAACCAAAGCTCCTAAGCCGTCCCATAAATTATCTAGAGAAAATAATCCTTTTCTATTTTCAGCACTTGGTTGAAATTTTGGTTGCACGAATGACCTTCCAAGCTCAATGGTGTAGGGCATGTAGTTTTTTATGAAGTTTTCGGAAAATGTAAATATTTCAGTTGTTGCAAGTTGAATAATATTGTTTTTTATTTCAGCTTCTCCACATTTTATATAGCGATATCCGCCTACAATTTCCTTTTCTTCCGGATTCCATACAATTAGCTGTTGGTAGGGTTTTGCAGATGTGTCAAAATCGTCTAAGTCTAGTTCTTTGCCGGTACCTCCACCAGCCTGTCGGAACGATACTTCTCGTAATCGTCCAATTTCCTTTAATACGTTGGGTGCATTATGGTAGTTAACAATATAAATATCATTATTACCATTATTGGTATGCCTAATAAACCTTTCCTTGCTAAGTTCTGCCTCGAGTAATTTTTTTTCGATAGGTGCAATAATATTTTGCATGATTTATATTCCTATGTTGTTAATTAATTCATTGGTATTGTTGGTATGCAACGCATAAACATGTTTTTTTACAAGCGTTGCCCATTCCTGCTCTGTTTTCGATTCGTCAAAAATTTGGAAAGGAATCGGCTTGCCGAATGTAATTTTTATTTTTTTTCCACGTTGTTTAAATAACTCATCAGGTAAATAAAACTGTTCGATATTAGCCTTAATTCCCATTTTTTTTCTCCAGTAAGCTAAATTGTAAAAAAAACTAGAATTATGTGCGTGAACATAAACAGGAATAACATCCTTTTTATGTTTCCTCGACCAAGTAATAAATGTTTTTTTCCAATCAAGGTCTTGTATTATTTTGTTTTGTTGCCTTCTAGACACTAGTCCTGCAGGACATATTAATAAAAGTTCGTTCGAACTAAAAATGGTGCGTTCTATCTCTTCTAATTTGTCAGGAGAATTTTTAGCATACTTATTTACCGGAATAAAAACGGGAGCTAAGTTTTTTAAAGCCATTAAAACATCGTTTACCAAAAACTTAAAATCCTTTCTAATATTCCCTACAATATCCATCGTTGCTACTGCATCAAGTCCGCCAAGTGGATGATTGCTTGCAAGTATTACACATCCTGTAGTCGGAATGTTTTCCGTGCCTTCGAATTCAACAGAAATACCAATATACTTTATGATTTCATGGACAAATTCATGTCCAAATTTATCTTTATGTTTTTCCATGAATAGATTTACCTCATCTTCATGAATGGTTTTCTTAATGTAGTTTATAACAAACCTAGGAAGTGATTTATATAGTTTTGGATTTTTACTTTTCAGTAACTCTTCTACGTCAACAAATTTTTTTTGCAGTTCCATAAAAATTTAAAATAATGCACTCAAAATAAAAATATTAATTTGATTTTTTTTGAATATGCAGAATATTAACGGAGTATATTAACGTGTCCAACAAAGGAGTGTTTGTTTCCAACAGTATCTTTTAATTTTATTTTCCACACATAGGTATCTATTTGTGCAATAGTCCCTCCTCCATTCGCTTTTCCGTCCCAGCCAATATTTATATCTCTACTTTCAAATAGCAAATTTCCCCAGCGGTCGAAAATTAGCAACTCATACGTGTCAATGTTTATACCCATTCCAATGGGAATAAAGGTGTCGTTTTTATTATCACCATTGGGTGAAAAAGAGTTGGGAATATACATTATATAATCTTCTATTACCTTAATCGTATGTGTTATTGTATCTGGCTTGCAACCGTATTGGTTGCCAACTACGAGCATTACATCGTATGTACCTGGGTCATAAAAACTGAATGTAGGATTCTGAACAATAGAAGTGTCGTCAAGCGCAGTTCCAAAGCTCCAATACCAAGAATTGGCGCCAATTGATAAATCTGTAAATTCAACTGTAGGTGCAGCAATACTTGTTGTTTGGGGGGTTGCTGTAAAGTCAGCTTGAGCTTCAGGATAAATAACAATATAGTTTGTTTCTGTTTTTGAATTTATGCAACCATTAACATCATTCACAATCAGTGTTATCGAATATACTCCGCTGTTTACGTAGCAGTGTGTAGTTGTAGGTGTGGTATCAGAAGTGCTGCCATCGCCAAAATACCAAGTAACGCCACCTGTATTTGGGGTTGTATTTGTAAATAGAACACAATGAGTAGGGCATCCATCGGGATCATTTGCAGTAAAGCTAACAACGGGCAATGGATTTACGGTTATAGTTATGTTGGTGTCTTTTGTCCCACAAGCATTGGATACAGAAAGTGTGTAATTGGTATTGGTGCTTGGAGATACTGTAATTGCAGCGGTGTTAGTACTTCCGGGATTCCATGTAAATGTGTAATTGTTGCCTAGACCGCCACTTGCACTAGCACTTAATGTCGCAGATGTTCCATCGCAAATTGTGGTAGAGGTTGTATTAACTGTAATTGATAGCGGTGTGCTTACATTTACATTTATTGTAGCTGTTGTGCTACAATTATTTGCATCGGTAGCTGTAACGTTATATATAGTTGTGGCAGATGGAGACACAAAAACAGAAGGTCCTGTTTGGTTGTCTGACCATGTAAATGAAATTACTCCAGAACCACCTGTAGCCGAAGCAGTAAGGTTTGCATTATTTCCCTGACAAATTCCATAAGCAGAAGTTGCACTTATGCTTATGGCAACGGGTTGTGTTATAGAGATACTATCTACAACTGTACACAGGTTAGCATCTGTGATAGTTACAATATAGGTTCCTGCACCAATGTTTGTTATTGTATTTGTTGTTTGTGTTAACCCCGTCCATGAAAATGTGTAATTTGTAGTTCCTCCATTTCCAGTAGCAGTAATGCTTCCGTTGGTTCCATTGAAACAAGAAATGCTTCCGTTTTCAACTAAAGATACACTAAGTGCTTGAGAAGGTTCTGTTATTTGAACCGTAGCCGTTGCAGTACAGCCATTGGCATCGTTTACAGTAGCACTATGAATACCTGCAGGTAAGTTATTTCCAATTTGTGTGCTCTGATTATTTGCAGACCACAAGTACGTGTAATTCGCAGTTCCTCCAGATGCATTGATAGTAGCTTGTCCATTGTTGCCGGCAAAACACGACACTTGATTATTGGCTGCAATACTTGCTGTTAAGGCAGTGGCAGGTTCTGTTATAGCAACAGAGTTTGTGTAGGTACATGCATTCGCATCTTCAATTGTAAAATTATAAACTCCTGCAGTATTACCTGTAATGGTTGTTCCTGTTGCCGAAGTTGACCAACTATATTGATATCCCGAGTTGCCACCTGTTCCAATTATTGTGACACTTCCATTAGATCCACCAAAACAAGACACATTTGTTTGAGTCGTAATAGAATGAGATAATGCAGGAGGTTGCGTTATGGTAAATGTATTTGCACTACTACAACCACTTGCGTCAGTTACTGTAACAGTATAATTAGTTGCGGGTAATGAATTTACCGAAGTGCTCGTAGATCCATTTGTCCAAGAATACGTATAAGGAGTGCTACCACCGGAAGCGTTTACTGTAGCTGCACCATCTGTGCCATTAAAACAATTTACATTTTGAGTAACTGTAACTGTACTGCTTACTGTTACTGCAGGTTGAGTAATTGTAACAAACGCATGTATCATACAATTATTAGCATCTGTTACAGAAATTGTATAGGTGTTTGCACTCAAATTATTTACAGTAGTGAGAGTAGAGTTCACCGGATTTAACCAAGAATAGGTATATCCGCCAATTCCACCGGAAGCATTAACCGAAGCAGAACCGTTATTTCCGTTGAAGCAAGAAACATTATTAATAACTGTTGTAGTGGCACTAAGAGCAGTAGCTGGTTGTGTTAGTGTAACTGTAGTAGATGCAGGGCATCCGTTATTGTCTGTTATGTCAACAGTATAGGTTTGTGCGCCTAAACCTGTTGCTGTAGCGGTTGTAATACCTGTGTTTTTCCAAGAGTAAGAATAAGGAGATGAGCCTCCAGAGCCTATTGCAGTAACACTTCCGTTTGCTCCGTTTAAACAGGCAACATGGTTGTTTATGTTTGCGTTGGCCGTTACTACGCTGGAAGGTTGGCCTATGTTTACGGTACTACTTTGTGTACATCCATTCGCATCAGAAATAGTTACCGTATAATTTCCTGCGGCAATAGTTGCAATTGCAGAAGTTGTTGCATTGTTTGACCATAAATACGTGTAGCCACCGGTTCCACCAACTGCATTAGCGGTTGCAATACCATTACTCCCTCCTACACAGCCTACGCTTTGAGTTTGTATCGCACTAGTTGTTAGCGCTTGAGCAGGCTGGGTAATAACCAACGTTTCCGTATCGGAACAATTGTTAGCATCGGTAACCGTTACGGTGTATGTATTTGCTAACAGGCTATTTGCGGTACTTCCGCTAGTTGAATTAGACCAGACGAAAGTGTATGGTCCTGTACCTCCGGAGGCAGCAGCACTTCCACTTCCTGTATTTCCTCCAAAGCAAAGCACATTGCTTGTTAAAGATGTTGTTGCTACTACAGCAAGCGAAGGCTGCGAAACAGCCACAGTGGCTGATGCAGCGCATCCGTTGGAATCGGTAATAGTTACGGTATGAGTACTTGCATTTAGTGTAGTAACAGTTGCGCTTGTTGCAGCATTAGACCAACTGTATGTATATGAGCCGACACCACCGGCAGGTACAGCAGTTGCAGAGCCATTAGATCCGTTAAAACAAGATACATTGCTTACAACATTTGCTGAAGCACTTATTGAAGCTGGCGGCTCTGTAATGCTTATAGTGCCAGTTACAGAGCACCCATTCGCATCTCTAACGGTAGCAGAATAAATTGCAGCCGACAATCCGGTTGCTGATGCAGTATTACTTGCATTGCTCCAAGTAAATGTATATGCCCCTGTACCACCGGAGGCACTTGCTGTTGCAGCTCCATTACTTCCACCTGCACAGGAAACATGATTGTTTACTGTTAGACTTAAAGATAGCGCTGTTGAAGGTTGCGTAATTGTACGCACTTTTGTTGAGCTACAACCATTTCCATCGGTTACTGTAACACTAAAAGTTCCGGCACTTAAATTTGAATGAACATTTAATGTAGATGCTGTAATTGTAGATTGTCCGGTTGACCAAACGTAGGTGTAGCTTCCAACTCCTCCTGAGGCAACCGCTGCAATAGAACCATTGCTTCCATTAAAGCAGCTCACCGTTGCAGATATGTTGGTATTTAAAGTTAAAGGAGGTGGTGCTGTAATTGTAGCGGTCGTTTTTGTTGTACAATTATTCGCATCTTTTATTGTAACTGTATACGTATTTGCACCTAACCCACTTATAGCAGCTGTTGTAGCACCACTTGGCTGCCATGTATATGAGTAAGGTCCTGGGCCAACACCGGGAGTTGCCGTTATAGAGCCATTGGGAAAGCCACTGCATGTAATAGTTGAGGTTGTTAAATTTGCAACGGTTTGAGGATGTACGGTTACAGTAAAAGAGGTAACTGTAGAAGTTAAAGCGGCATCGCTTACACTAACTGTATATACTGTTGTGACTGTAGGGCAAACATTGTAAGGGCCGACTCCTGAGCCAATATTAGGAGACCAGTTGTATGTATAAGGTGGGGAGCCACCTGTAACGGAAGCGGACACCACACTACAAGCTCCAGGACAGATTGGATTAGTAGCTGTAATAGTTGGAATTAGTGGACATGCTGTAACATTAATAATTTGCGATAGTGTATCTGCACATCCATTTAGAATTAGTTTTACCGTGTAATTGCCCGGAATAGTAAAGGTGTGTGTGGGATTTGCCGATACGGATGTGTTGTTTAGCCCAGAAGCAGGATCTCCAAAATTCCAATTATAGCTAGTTATTTTATAGGCACAAGAAGAAGGTGGAGATGTAAATGAATAGTTTAAGCAGTTTGTTGTGTAAGTGTATCTCGGAACAGTATCCTTAAAATAACTAGCTATAAAGCTCGTTAATCCTTGATACAAATTAACGGTAAGCCCTGTAACTCCATTGTCCACATAGTTACAAGCAACACCGGCACTGTTTGGTTGATTAATTACACCTATGTTTTTGGTGTTAACCCTACATACATATATTTTTTTGTCCGGACCCAATTGGAGGGATCCAACATTATCCGCACTCGTGCCGACTATGGTTAAAGTAGGTGTAGTTGCACAAACATCCACTTGAAATATATTTTTGCTAGCGCCTGTGCCTAAACCTGCTGCGTACAAGTATTTTCCGTTCGGAGAAAATTCTACCCCGAAAGCACCTGGTACAGGTATAGTTTGCGCATTGGTAACCGCACCTGTTGCAGGATTAAAATCACACAAATCAACTAATGAGCCTACGTTTTGCTTACCTGCAAGAGCAAGTTTGAAGCCGGTTGGGGAAATTTTTAATTGGCCGGCAGCATAAGGGTTGGTGGCTGTAAATGTAGTGCCTACAGGGCTAATGGTAGGAATTAAGTTAAGTCCGGAGGATGTTAAAAGATAACTTCTGTATTTGTTTGTGTTTGATGATGAAGTTGCTGCTTCGTGGGAAACAACCCAAATGTCTTGACAGTTAGCGTGTTTTACTGCGGCAAGCTTTTGAGTGGTACCCGAATAAACCAATGTGTTTTTAGATGTGGCAACAACATCCCCTAAGCCCCCATTTACTGTTGCAGCCATATCCACCTCAGAATAGTAAAGAGACAGACTCGTGGGTGGGCCTGCAGCTTGATGTATGTAAAATATATAGTAAATAGTATTTGGACCGGGTTTTTTAAGAATTAAAACTTGCTGAGTCAAATTCACACACGTACTTCCGTTGCACCCTAAGAGTCCTGTCCCATTGGGCATTTGGTTGTGACTCTTATCCCAAACGGTTATACCATCGGTATAGAACAATAAATTACCTTGGGCATTACTAATGCTTGCTATATTATCTACTACCTGCGGAGACGGAGGCGCACCATGCTTCCCGTTTGAAATTACAGACGGTGGGAAGCTGGTAAAATCTAGTCCATTTTGCTTTTGTCCAAAATACCAAAAATTAGCTTCCTTTTGGGCATGGAGCAACCCGCTGCCTGATAAGGCAAAAATGACAAAAAGAAAAAAAATAATACCTTTTTTAAGCCTACTATACACGCTCTATAATACAATATTTACAATCCTCTTAAATATACCTGTTTAATCGACAAAAAGCAATACCAAACTTTTGCTAATTCTTTGGTTTTGAAGCCTGTTTTTTTTGCTCTTATGAATTGACTCGCTTTCAACTTTCCCACTTTTTACCTTTTAAATGTGAAAAATGAAAATTCTAGTCTTTTTAAGCGTTTGCAAGTATAAATTAAATACACATCACATTTAATTTCATTCAAAAAAGCTATTAAAAATCAGTTGTTTAAAAAAGTTTTCAACAAAGTGGTATGAAGTGGTAAAATGTGGGAATATTTTTTCTATTTTCGTAAAGTCACTAGAAAATATGGCAAACTTCATTGGAGAATATGTATGTAAAGTAGATGCAAAGGGCAGAGTGGTGCTTCCTGCGGGTTTGAAAAAACAGATTTCTCCAGAAGCGCAAGAAAAGTTTGTGGTAAATCGTGGTTTCGAGAAGCACTTGGTTCTTTATCCGTTTAACGAATGGCAGATAATTAGTGCGGAGGTAAATAAGTTGAATTTGTACGTGAAGAAGAATAGAGACTTTGTACGAAAGTTTATGAATGGAGCAACGGAAGTGGAGTTGGATAACATCAATAGATTTTTGTTGCCAAAAAGATTGACCGAGTACGCGGAAATGAAAAATGAAGTAATTCTTTTTGCCTATGCAAACAGAATTGAAATATGGGCAAAAGAAGAGTACGAAAGAACCATGAAGGATGATACTCAAGATTTTGCATCCTTGGCTGAAGAGGTTATGGGGAATAAGTCTTCAACCGATAAAGAGTTAGAATAATGTATCACATCCCCGTTCTTTTACATGATGTAGTAGATGCGTTGAATTTGCAAAAAGATGGAATTTATGTGGATGCTACCTATGGAGGTGGCGGACATGCAAAAGAAATTTTGACACACTTGGATAAAGGAAAGTTAATTGGATTCGACCAAGATTTAGACGCAACTAAAAATGTGTTAGAGACCAATCAGTTGGTTTTTGTTAGACAGAACTTTAGGTACCTCAAAAATTTTTTAAGGTATCTGAATTTTCTTCCGGTAGATGGCATACTAGCTGATTTAGGGGTTTCTTCCCATCAATTTGATGAGGCTAAAAGAGGCTTTTCCATACGATTTGATGATGTTTTAGATATGCGGATGGATGCGGATAATCCGTTAAGTGCTCAACGAATATTGAATGAGTATGATGAAAATAAGTTGACCAAACTTTTTAGAATGTACGGAGAAGTTGATGGGGCTTATCGAATAGCGAAAATGATTGTTCAAAAAAGAGCTGTTTCGGAAATTCGAACCACAAACGATTTAAAATCGGCCATTTCCAGTGTAATTCCACCACATAAAGAAAATCAATTTTTAGCTAAAATATTTCAAGCACTACGAATCGAAATAAATGATGAAATAAATGCATTAAAAGAATTTTTGATGCAGGCACAGCAGGTATTGAGACCTGGAGGGAGATTGGTGGTAATTTCTTACCATTCTTTAGAAGATAGATTAGTTAAAGACTTTATGCGTTCGGGGAAGTTTGAAGGAGAGGCAGAAAAGGATTTGTATGGGAATGATTTGTCTCCATTTGAGGTAATAACTCGAAAGCCAATAATACCAACAGAAGAAGAAATTAGTAAAAACAACAGAGCTCGGAGCGCCAAGCTTCGTGCTGCAAAAAAAAGATAGTGTATTTTTTACACTAAGTATGGAAAAAGAAGTAACTACACAGAAAAGAACCAAACGCCCTTTATTAGTATCGGGTTTGGTTTCTGTATTCAGTGGTAGTTTTTTAACGAAGGAGAATACATTAAAACAGTTGCCATACGTATTGTTTATTGCACTTATAGCGCTTGGTTACATCACAAACGGATACTATACTGAACAAAAAATAAGAGACTTGAATAAGGTTGCAAATGAAATAAAGGAGTTGAAGTCGGAATACATTACTACAAAATCAGAAGTAGTATCTATTTCAAATCAATCTGAAATAGCAAAAGCGGTAGAGGGAATGGGATTGAAGGAGTCGGTAGTGCCTCCCAAAAAAATTACGATAAAAGACAAAACGATTAATACAATAAACTAGTTGGAAGATAGAAAAGACATACTTTGGAGGATATACCTTATTTATATAAGCATTAGCATATTTGCTATTGCTATTATAACCAAAGTTTGCATCATCCAATTTAAAGAAGGCGAATATTGGAAAGAGAAAGCGCAAAGTCTTACCACTGCCTACAAAAAGATTGATGCCGTGAGAGGAAATATTTTTGATGTAGATGGTAGCATGTTGGCTACATCACTCCCTTACTATGAAGTGGGGATGGATGTGAATACCGATTATCTGAGCGATGAATTATTTAAATCGAAAGTTGATTCACTCGCACTTTGTTTATCCAATTTATTTAAAGACAGAACGTCTAAAGAATACTATCGTTTGCTAGTTGGTGCAAGAAAACAGAAAGACAGATATGTACTATTAAAGAAAGATGTTTCCTATAAAGAATTGCAACAGCTGAAAAAATTTCCTCTATTTAAATTGGGCAGGTATAAAGGCGGTCTGCTTTATGTGCAAACAAATAAGCGTGAGCGGCCATTCAAATATCTTGCAGCAAGAACAATTGGCTACGATAGAATAGATGCAAAACCAATTGGGATAGAAGGTGCATTTAATAATTATTTGCAAGGAATTAGCGGTCAGCGGTTGATGCAAAAAATTGCAGGTGGTGTATGGATGCCTATCAATAATACGAATGAGGTAGAGCCGGAAGACGGTTGTGATATTATTACCACCATAGATATTAATATACAAGATGTAGCAGAGAATGCGCTACATGCCCAATTATTAAAACAAAATGCCGGATATGGATGTGTTGTATTGATGGAGGTAGCTACCGGAGAAATTAGAGCCATTGCAAATCTTACACGCCAAGACAGCGGAAAATACACCGAAAGTTTTAATTACGCTATAGGCGCTGCTACTGAGCCGGGTTCTACATTTAAGCTTGCAACACTTGCAGCTGCAATGGAGGATGGTTATATAGATATAACCGATACCATTGATATTGGAAATGGCTCAGCCAAATTCTATGATCTTGAAATTAAAGATTCGCACCATCCTGAAAAGAGCAGAGTTTCTGTAAAAGAAATTTTCGAGCAAAGCTCAAACGTAGGTGTAGCAAAGATTGCGTTTAAGTACTACGCAAAAAATCCGCAAAAGTTTATCGACAGACTAGGAACAATGGGCTTGACAGCTCCGCTCAAAATTTCGATTCCTGGAGAGGCAATGCCTAGGATTAAGAACACGTCTGATAAAGATTGGTACGGTACTACATTGCCATCCATGTCTCGGGGGTATGAATTGATGCTTACGCCATTGCATATTTTGGCATTCTACAATGCGTTTGCAAATAATGGAATAATGGTTCGTCCGCAATTTGTAAAAGAAATTTTGAAAGAAGGACAATCCATTAAAAAATTTGAAAGAGACATTATAAATCCATCCGTAGCTTCTAAATCTACAATAGAACAAGCACGCAGGATGATGGAAGGCGTGGTTTCAAACGGAACAGCAAAAAATCTAAAAGCAGCGTCTTATCGAATTGCCGGAAAAACAGGAACTGCTCAAATTGCAAAGCGAGAAGGTGGTTATGGAAAAAATAAAACAGGTGGCGTTACATACCAAGCATCTTTTGTAGGTTATTTTCCGGCTGAAAATCCAAAGTATTCTTGCATTGTGGTGGTGAATGCGCCATCTAATAATGTGTATTATGGAAACGTTGTGGCTGGTCCAATCTTTCGCGAAATAGCCGACAAGGTCTATTCCACCAGTTTTGATATTCACCAATCTGTAAATGACAATCAGAAATTTTTAACCATCAATACTCCTTTTACTAAAAGTGGAAACAGAAAAGATATTGATTCTATTTATTCTGTATTGAAGTGTAAAACACGAACAGCTCTTGCACAAGGAGATTGGGTGGCTCCGGTTCTAAGGGATTCTACCATTAAAGAGTTTACATCTAATGTTGTTACAAAAGATTTGAAAAGAGGAGTAATGCCTAATCTAACCGGAATGATGGCGAAAGACGTTGTGTATTTGCTTGAAAATAGAGGGATGCACGTGAGATTAAAGGGTAAGGGTGTAATTGTAAAACAATCAATCGAAATCGGAAAAAAAATTAATAAAGGAATTTTAGTAGAACTAGAACTATCCTAACTAAGTATGAAACTTTTAAAAGACATATTATATAAAGCAGGAATTATAGATGTAGTAGGCTCTACCAATTTAGCCATATCATCTATTTGTTTTGATTCTAGACTTGCAGAACGAGGTAGCTTGTTTATTGCCACAAAAGGTGTAAGTGTTGATGGACATAAATTTATAAATGATACTATACAAAAAGGAGCAATAGCAATAGTTTGCGAAGAATTGCCGGAGCAAATAAACGAAACGGTAACGTACATTAAAGTGAAGGATAGTAGTTTTGCACTTGGCTACATTGCTTCAAATTATTATGATAATCCTTCTCAACAACTAAAGTTAGTAGGCGTTACAGGGACAAACGGAAAAACAACAGTTGCTACTTTGTTGTTTCAATTGTTTAAAGAACTCGGATTTCATGTAGGATTGCTGTCTACTGTCAAGAATCAAATTCACAATGATATAATTCCTTCCACTCACACTACGCCAGATGCAATTGCAATAAACCAATTGTTGCGTAAGATGGTTGAAAAGGGTTGTACACATTGCTTTATGGAAGTTAGCTCGCATGCAACTGCTCAAAATAGAATTGTAGGACTCGAATTTGCAGGAGCTTTATTTACAAATATTACACACGATCACCTTGATTATCATAAAACATTTGACGAGTATATTAAGGCAAAGAAAAAGTTTTTTGATTTGTTGGATAGCAGTGCGTTTGCGCTAGTTAATAAGGACGATTCGCATGCATCTGTTATGCTGCAAAACACAAAGGCAATCAAGAAGTATTTTTCAATTCGAGCGTTGGCCGATTTTAAAGCAAAAGTAATAGAGAATCAGTTTACGGGATTACAATTAAATATTGATGGAACCGAAGTGTGGACAAAGTTAATTGGAAGTTTTAATGCTTCTAATTTACTCTGTGTATATGCTACTGCAATTTTACTTAAGCAAGACAAGGTTAATGTATTAACTACACTAAGTAATTTGAATCCTGTTGATGGAAGGTTTCAGTATGTACGGTCTGAATCAGGTGTGATTGGAATTGTTGATTATGCACATACTCCGGATGCGTTGCAAAATGTGTTGAATACAATAAAAGATATACGAACAGGAAACGAACAGGTTATAACCCTTGTAGGGTGTGGAGGAGATAGGGATGCACAAAAGCGTCCGATTATGGCTGCTATTGCCTGTAAAGGAAGTAATAAGATTATTATAACATCAGATAATCCACGTTCAGAGGAGCCTGAAGCAATTATTGAGGAGATGAAAAAAGGTGTAACCGCAGAGTTTACTAAAAATGTATTAACCATAGTAGATAGAAAAGAAGCCATAAAAACGGCATGTATGCTGGCTAAACCGGGAGATATCATTTTAGTAGCAGGTAAGGGGCATGAAAAATACCAAGAAATAAAAGGAGTAAAGCATCCTTTTGATGACATACAAGTACTAACAGAAAATTTTAAATCACTAACTAAATAATGTTTTATTATTTATTCAAATTTTTAGACCAACACTACGATTTGCCCGGAGCAGGTGTATTTCAGTATATCTCATTTCGCGCAGCGATGGCATTGATTGTATCTCTATTAATATCAATGGTATTGGGTAAGCGCATTATCACATTTTTGCAAAACAAGCAAGTTGGCGAAACCATTCGAGATTTGGGCTTACAAGGGCAAGTTCAGAAGCAAGGTACTCCAACAATGGGAGGATTAATGATTTTGGCTGCCATAGTAATTCCCACATTGCTATTTGCAAAGCTTCATAATATATATATCATCTTAATGTTGGTATCTACTGTGTGGCTTGGTTCTATTGGCTTTTTGGACGATTATATAAAAGTATTTAAAAAAGATAAGAAAGGCTTAGCAGGAAAATTTAAAATTCTAGGTCAGATAGGAATTGGACTTATAGTAGGTGTTGTAATTTTCTTTCACAGGGATGTGGTAATTAAAGAAAAGGTAAAAAGTAGTGGTCAAGGCTCTTACACGATTGATGAGGATTTTACAAAAAAGAAAAACCTGGAAATTCCGGTGTATGCTGAAGAGGCCACTAAATCAATGAAAACAACCATTCCATTTGTAAAAAATAATGAGTTTGACTATGCAAATGTGCTTTCTTTTTTAGGTTCAAATTATAAGAAATGGGCGTGGTTGATTTTTATTCCTATTGTAATATTAATTGTTACTGCGGTATCGAATGGCGCTAATATTACAGATGGAATAGATGGCTTAGCATCCGGAACTTCTGCCATCATTGGTGTAACACTTGGAATTCTGGCATATGTGTCGGGTAATACGGTGTTTGCGGATTATTTGAACATCATGTACATACCTCATACCGGAGAGCTTGTAATATTTATGAGTGCCTTTGTTGGAGCATGCGTTGGCTTTTTATGGTACAACTCTTTTCCTGCGCAAGTATTTATGGGAGATACGGGCAGTTTAGCATTGGGTGGAATCATTGCAGTATTTGCAATCGCCATTCGTAAGGAATTGCTTATCCCCATTTTATGTGGAATTTTTTTAGTGGAAAATTTATCTGTTATGATTCAGGTAAGTTATTTCAAATACACAAAGAATAAGTATGGCGAAGGACGTAGAATATTTAAGATGTCGCCATTGCACCATCATTACCAAAAACTGGGTGTACATGAATCAAAAATAGTAGCACGATTTTTAATTATAGGAGTAATGTTGGCGGTATTAACAATCGTAACCTTAAAACTTCGTTAGAAGTGTATTGACTTAGTGTATTTAATACACTAACATAGATTAATTTATAAAGAACTAATAATAAAGAATGTCAGAAAATAAAAAAATAGTAATTCTTGGAGCCGCTGAAAGTGGTGTGGGTGCAGCTATATTAGCAGCATCTAAAGGATTTTCTGTTTTTGTTTCTGACAAGAATAAAATAAAAGAAAAATATAAGCAGCAGTTGCAAGAAAAAGGAATTGCCTTTGAAGAGGAAATCCATTCAGTAGATAAAATACTAGCTGCTAATGAAATTGTAAAAAGCCCGGGAATTCCTGATAAGGCACCTGTCATTAAAGAGGCCAAAAACAAAGGAATTCCGGTTATATCAGAAATTGAATTTGCGGGACGTTACACAAACGCAAAAAAAATATGTATTACAGGAAGCAATGGTAAAACGACAACAACCATGCTTACCTATCACATTCTTAAAAAAGCCGGATACAATGTTGGTTTGGCAGGAAATGTGGGTAAAAGCTTTGCTCTGCAAGTAGCAGAAAACAACTACGATTACTATGTACTAGAGTTAAGTAGTTTTCAATTAGATGGAATGTATGATTTTAAAGCTGATGTAGCAATCCTTTTAAATATCACACCCGATCATTTAGATAGATATGAATATCAGTTGCAAAATTATGTAAATGCAAAATTTAGAATAACGCAGAATCAAACAAGTGCAGATGCATTTATTTATTGTGCCGATGATCCAATTATTGCAAACGAAATTCAAAAGCGAGAATTGCATTCCACTAACTACCCATTTTCTATAAAGCAGAAAGTAGAAAATGGAGCTTATTTACAAGAGACCCAATTAATCCTAAATACAAACCAAACAACAAACCAATTAAACATGTCAATTCAAGAACTAGCCTTACAAGGCAGACACAATCTTTACAACTCAATGGCAGCAGCTGTTGCATCTAATGTAGTGAATGTTAGAAAAGAAGATATTCGCGAAAGCTTATCTGATTTTCAAAATGTAGAACATCGACTAGAATTTGTAGCAACAGTGCATGGTATTAATTTTATCAACGATTCAAAGGCAACAAACGTAAATTCTGCTTGGTATGCATTAGAAAGTATGCAACAGCCGGTAGTTTGGATTGTTGGAGGAGTTGATAAAGGAAATGACTACGCTGAACTAAAAGAGTTAGTAAAAGAAAAAGTGAAAGCAATCATTTGCTTAGGAACTGATAATAAAAAAATTATCAAAGCATTTTCTTCTATTGTTCCTGTATTGGTTGAAGCTGGAAGTGCAAAAGAGGCTGTGGCTCAAGGTTACAGACTAGGTAAGAAAGGTGATGTAGTTCTTCTTTCTCCAGCATGTGCAAGTTTCGATCTATTTGAAAATTTTGAAGATAGAGGAAGACAATTTAAACAAGCAGTTCGCTCTCTTTAGTTATTACCCTAACACTAAGCAAATGGAACAAAAAAATACCCAACCCAATCAAGTCTCTCAACAAACCACCAATCCATTACTAAAATTACGGCAAAATGTCGTAAATAATGTTGATGAGCACAACATGGAAATGGTAGCCCAGGTAAAAGGTGTTACTTATATAAATGATTCCAAGTCGCTTAGTGTAGATATTACAATAAGTTCGTTAGAATTAATAAGTGCGAAGTCTTTATTGATAATTGGTGGTGCAGATAAAGGAACTGATTACGCTAAACTATTAAAGGAAAATCAACAAAAAATTAAAGCAATTATTTATTTAGGTGTTGAGGAAGAAAATATTGTAAAAAATTACAAAACAGGATCGAAGCTTTTTGTTACTGCGCTCACTGTTGAAGAAGCTGTTAGAGTTGCGTATTGGTATGCCAAAGAAGATGATGTAGTATTGTTTTCTCCGGCATGTCATGCAAAGGCTTTTGAGAGTTATAGAGAACGGGGTGATGAATTTAAAAAGGCTGTGGCTCAGCTAAGAGGCTAATTGCCGCTTTTAACCAAGCGCATTATGCGTTCAAGTTTTAATATTTACTACCAACATGAATCTGTTTTCATACCTAAAAGGAGATAAAGTAATTTGGACAATAGTTTTACTATTATCTATAATTTCTGTGTTGGTTGTTTACAGCTCTATCGTAACGTTAGCGTATAAATACAAATCGGGAGATACAAGCTATTACTTAATAAAACATTCCTTAATTATTGGGATGGGAATTTTCTTAATGTATCTCACACATACAATTAAATACACATACTATTCAAGGTTGTCTCAGTTGGCATTATTTGTTGCCGCACCGCTATTGTTATTTACTCTGCTAAAAGGAGCTAATTTAAATGAAGCTAGTAGATGGCTTGAGGTACCTGGAACGGGATTGACTTTTCAAACATCAGACTTTGCAAAGCTTGCTCTAATTGCATATGTAGCAAGAATGCTAGCACTCAAGCAAAATGAAATCAAAGATTTCAAAAAGACATTTTTACCCATTGTAATTCCTATTGTTGCAATTTGTGGATTAATACTTCCTGCTAATTTTTCTACATCAGCCGTATTATTTACAACCTGTATGGTCCTGCTTTTTATTGGAAGAGTAAGCTTTAAGCATTTGGGAATCCTTCTATTGTCAGCCGTGATGGCATTTTCTATATTCATTCTAATCATTTTTGCTTTCCCCAATATTAATAATCGCGTAGCTACATGGAAAGCCCGTATTGAGAATTTTTCGAAAAACGACAGTGAAGGTAATTATCAAGTAGAACAAGCTAAGATAGCCATTGCTACAGGCGGTGTGGTTGGGAAAGGACCTGGAAAAAGTACGCAACGTAATTTTTTACCGCATCCGTATTCCGATTTTATTTTTGCAATAATTATTGAAGAGTATGGCTTGGGCTTGGCTCTTGTAATTGTTTTGCTCTATCTTATTTTGTTGTATCGAGCAATAAATATAGCGGGCAAATGCCAGAAAACCTTTGGTAGTCTGTTGGCTATAGGTTGTTGTTTTTTATTGGTTTTTCAAGCTATGATAAATATGGCAGTTGCTGTTAATTTATTTCCCGTTACTGGTCAGCCCTTACCATTGGTAAGTATGGGAGGGACCTCCATTTGGTTTACAAGCATTGCATTTGGTATTATACTAAGTATTAGTAGAGATTTAGATCCTGAACCCCCAAAAACAGAAACTCTTGAAACCGCTTAAAGTCATTATTAGTGGAGGAGGTACCGGAGGTCATATATTTCCGGCTGTTGCTATTGCAAATCAATTAAAGTTGGTACATAGCAATGTGGATATTTTATTTGTAGGAGCAGAAGGGCGAATGGAAATGGAGAAAGTGCCTACTGCAGGATATAAAATAATTGGATTGTGGATTAGTGGTTTGCAACGCAAGCTTACGTTAGATAATTTGTCTTTTCCTTTTAAAGTAATTAGCAGTTTGTGGAAAGCACGGAAAATAATTGCTGATTTTAAACCCGATGTAGTTATTGGTACTGGAGGATATGCAAGTGGTCCTATGTTGCGAGCAGCGTCAAAGAAAGGAATTCCTACATTAATTCAAGAGCAAAATTCATACCCTGGAATTACGAATAAAATTTTAGCAAAGACGGTAAATAAAATTTGTGTGGCGTATGAAGATATGGAGCGCTTTTTCCCAAAAGAGAAAATCAAATTAACAGGAAACCCTATAAGGCAAGATATTACAGCAATTGAAGATAAAAAAAAGGAAGGTATTCAATTCTTTAATTTGCAGGAATCAAAAAAAACAATTCTAGTGATAGGTGGTAGTTTAGGTGCTCGTACAATAAATGAAAGCATTGCAAGAGGCCTCTCTGTTATTGAAAAGGAAGGTTTTCAGCTTGTTTGGCAAACAGGAAAAACATTTATAAGTAAGGCAAAAGAAACTATTGCTACGAATGATTCTTCAAATTGTCACGCATTTGATTTTATTGGCAGAATGGATTTGGCTTATGCAGTTGCTGATGTAATCATCTCTAGAGCTGGTGCCAGCAGCATTTCCGAACTATGTGTTGTTGGAAAGCCTATTATTCTAGTTCCATCACCAAATGTAGCAGAAGATCATCAAACAAAGAATGCTAAGACATTGGTAGATAAAAATGCTGCTGTTTTAGTAAAAGATGCAGATGCTTCTACAGTGCTTGTAAATAGGGTCGTTGAGCTTTGTAAGAATGAACAACTGCAAAGTGAGTTAAAAGGAAATATTAGGAAAATGGCGCTTCCTCAAGCAACAAAAATTATTGTAGAGGAGGTTTTACAATTAGTAAATGCCCGATGAATATAGAATTTAAAAATATTGAGTCAGTTTATTTCCTGGGTATTGGAGGGATAGGGATGAGCGCGCTTGCCAGATATTTTAAACGAATGGGGAAGGAAGTTGCCGGATATGATAAAACACAAACACCTTTAACTCAAGAACTAGAAAATGAAGGTGTTTCTATTCATTACATGGAGGACATTCAATTGCTTCCTATGAAATTTCAAGAATTAGCAGATTTAAGCAAACTATTAATCGTTCATACCCCCGCAGTGCCAACCGACCACAGCGAATACGTGTACCTAAAAAATAAGGGAGTTAACATTATCAAAAGAGCAAAAGCGTTAGGGATAATTGCTGAACAATTTAACACGATTGCTGTGGCCGGAACGCATGGGAAAACAACAACCTCGTCAATAGTTACACATTTGATGAAGAGTGCTAACTTGGACTGTGCCGCATTTTTAGGAGGCATTACCAAGAATTACAATACCAATATTTTGTTTCCTAACGAATACGTTACATCTCCATTACAGAAACCGTATATGGTTGTAGAGGCTGATGAATATGATAAATCATTCCTTACTTTATTTCCTCAGATTTCTGTAATTACTTCCATGGATCCCGATCATTTGGATATTTATGGAACGGAGCAGAATATGGTAAATTCATATTTGCAATTTGTTTCGCAAACTAATAAGGACGGGGTAGTTATCGTAAACGAAAAGTTAAAACATTTTTTTACAGATTCTAATCAGAAAGTAATTACGTATGGAATGTCAGGGAAAGCTGATGTTACTCTTGTTAATTCTGCAATTACAGGCATATACCACACGTACTCTGTAAAAACACCTAACGGAGTCATTAAAGATATTACACTTGGAATACCGGGGTTTCATAATGTAGAGAATAGTTTAGTTGCAATTGCAGTTGCGCATCTTTTAAAAATTTCCGAAGCTGATATTCGCAAAGGGTTACAATCATTTAAAGGAGTAAAACGCAGATTTGATGTGCAATTCGAAAGCGAAGAGGTTACTTATATTGACGATTATGCGCATCACCCGGAAGAAATAAATGCGTTTGTCAAATCGGTGAAAAGTATTTTTCCGACTAAACAAATAACCGGAATATTTCAACCGCACTTGTATTCAAGAACTAGAGATTTTGTGGATGGTTTTGCGGAAAGCTTGTCACTACTAGATGAAGTAGTTTTGTTGGATATATATCCTGCGCGCGAGCAGCCTATGGAGGGCGTAACATCAGATTGGCTCCTGAGTAAGATAAATTGTAAAGAGAAAAGTATTGTTTCGAAAAATAATCTAATTGATATATTGAGAATATCAAAGCCTGAAGTGCTTTTAACTATTGGGGCTGGAGATATTGATACCTTGGTAGCACCAATACGAGAGATGTTGGAAAGTAGAAGTGGGTCGTAACGGGATATACAAGAAGAAATAGTAAAGCAGTAAGAAATAAGAGTTTAGAAAAGAAAATTGATGATAAAAAGAATACTTAAAATAACATTCCTTGTAATTCTTATTGTAGGCTTCTTTGTTAGCTTAGGTTTCGTAGATAAGGAGCAAAACAAGTTGAAGTGCAAGGATATTATTGTAAATATAGATAACGAAGATTTGTTTTTTGTCGAATCGCCCGATATTAAAGCATATTTTAAAGATAAAGGAGATTCAATAGTAAATCAGCTTATAAAAACAGTTGATATTGCAAAGCTAGAACATGTATTGCAAGTTCATCCTGCTATAGATGAAGCTCAAGTATACATTGACGGTCGAAATATTTTGCAAGTTCATATAAAACAGCGAAAGCCTGTTGTACGCATATACAATGCCAATGGCGAGAATTATTATTTAGATAACAAAGGGCGTTTAATGCCTATTTCCGAAAAATATGCAGCGCGCGTATTAATTGCAAATGGCTCTATCTATGAACCATACAACAAAAGATACCTTTATTCCGTAGAAGATATTTTGAAAAATGATTTTGCAAAATATTATTCAAAATTGGACGATATTTATGCTATAGCAGAATATTTATCAAAAAATAGTTTTTGGAACTCACAAATTCAACAATTGTTTGTTAATGAAGAAAATGAAATAGAGTTAATTCCTATTGTAGGAAATCATATTATTGTATTTGGAGATGGCAGTGATGTGGAAGAGAAGTTTACAAAACTAAAGCTTTTTTACCTGGAAGGCTTGAATAAAACAGGGTGGTGGAATAATTACGCTGTTATAAATGTTAAGTACAAGGGACAACTGGTTTGCACAAAGAGATACTAATTAGTAAAAGAAAAATACAGAGATATGGAAACATCAGACATAGTAGTTGGACTAGATATTGGTACAACTAAAATAGCCGTAATTGTAGGCCGCAGAAACGAGCATGGCAAAATTGAAATTCTAGGCATTGGAAAGTCTGATTCGTTGGGTGTTTCAAGGGGCGTGGTGTTAAATATTGACCAAACTGTTCAATCTATTCGAACAGCAGTTGCAGAGGCTGAAGCAAAATCTGGAGTTAATATAAAGGTTGTAAATGTTGGTATTGCAGGTCAACACATAAAAAGTTTACAGCACAGAGGTGTTAAAATTCGTCATACAGTAGATGAAGAAATTGGCCAATCTGATATTGATGCGCTGATTGATGATATGTATAAACTAGTGATGTTGCCGGGAGAAGAGATTATACATGTGCTTCCGCAGGAATACATCGTAGATAATGAACAAGGCATTAAGAATCCCATTGGTATGGCGGGAATCAGGCTAGAGGCTAATTTCCACATTATAACAGGTCAAGTAGCTGCTGCAAAAAATATTTATAAATGTGTAAACAAAGCAGGTTTAGAAGTTGCTGATTTAACATTAGAGCCACTTGCATCTGCTGATGCAGTATTGAGTCCCGAAGAAAAAGAGGCCGGTGTTGTATTGGTTGATATTGGCGGTGGTACAACAGATGTTGCAATTTTTCAGGATGGAATAATTAGACATACAGCAGTAATTCCTTTTGGTGGAAATATTATTACAGAAGATATTAAAGAAGGATGTACAATTATTAAGAGTCAAGCAGAATTACTTAAAATTAAATTTGGTTCGGCATTGGCAAGTGAGAATCAAGAGAATGAAATTGTTTCTATTCCTGGCTTGCGTGGTAGACCACATAAAGAAATTTCGTTAAAAAATCTAGCCCATATTATACAAGCGCGAATAGAAGAAACTGTGGAGCATGTATATTATGAAATAAAGAATTCCGGATTTGAGAAAAGATTAATTGCCGGTATTGTTGTTACAGGTGGAGGTTCGCAATTAAAGCACATTACACAATTAATTGAATATATAACAGGTATGGATACCCGTGTTGGATATCCTACAGAGCATTTAGCAAAAGGTGGTGAGAATGTGGGAAGCCCAATGTTTGCAACGGGCGTGGGATTGGTAATGAAAGGCTTGGAAGCATTAGAACGGTCTAAAACTAAGAACACGTTAAACAATCCATTATCAACCACTAATACCGAAGAAAATGCGCCTAGTATTACATCTCATTCGCAAAAGACAAAAGGTAACTTTTTTGAAAAAATATTTGCCAAAGGAAAACAGTGGTTTGATGAGGATGTGGATCAACAAAAGTAAGGAGTTGCAAGGATAGTCCTTAGCCCTCAAACATGCTTTGGATTGCGCCTAGGTAATAGTCTTTCCAGCCTTGTGCGTAGTCTTTTATGTGTTTTTCCGGAATGTTTTCGTGTACTAAATCAACTTGTGTTTGTTTGCCTTTAGGGGTAAGGGTAAACGTAACTTTTGATTCAAACTGTTTTGTATTCCACTGTTGAACCAGTTTTTTGTTTTTTACTACTTCCACATTTTCTCCAAACATATCTCCTCCCCATAATTTGAATTTAGTGCCTGTTTTAGCATCCATAATAGCTTCAGAGCCACTCCACATTTCAATTGTTTTAGCATTAGTAAGTGCATTAAATACTTTAGTTGGAGATGCATTTATTTTGTATGTCTGATGAATAGAATTTTGTTTTGATTTAGCCATTTTATTAAAACTATTTTTTAGTTTACTTGTATTGTAATGCGACTAGAATCAGTGGGTGTTCCTGCTGAGTTTACTGTTAACAGAGTGATGGAACTTGTTGTGGTAGATTTTATTTGTAGTCCAGCATTTTGTGCCAATCCGTTAATTATTGGATTGCTTGGAAGTGTTCCTGTAAACGAAATAGTATAATCTCCGGTTGCATTTTTAGTAATACCAGATACATTCATTCCTCGGTCTATTGCCAATGCTGGTCCCGTTCCAGTTCCGTCAAAAGAAACTTGTAATTTACATGTTGCAGAGTTGTGAGATCCGGAATAATCGTTTAGTACTCCACCATCATTAACAACATTATTAGGGAGTCCATTCGTAATTTCGGAGCCGCTGTAATATCCTCCAATAACGGTAGCTCTTGCGGAGCTATCAGTGCTGCGTATCCCATATAGCATTGATTCACAACGTGGGTGAATAATCATAATATTTGTGGCGTTGCTATTAATTTCAAATCCTGTTTTTACTTTGCCAGGAAATTCGCAGCTGTCATCAATACTTGTAATGTGATTTGGGTAGCCTAAAAAAGAAGAACCATATCGATAGCCAACACCTGGCAGTGCGCTAGGTTGAGACCTATTACGCATGGTAATACTACTATTTGCATCTTCTTGAATATCTACACCTATACCACATAATTGAAAATGGTTTCCTTCTATTAAATTATAAGTTCCGTCTATCCAATTGTTTCCTCCGTTGTTGTGCCCAGCCATTCTAACACACGTGCCCACCCAATTAGAGTTATTGCCATGTATCCAACAATTGCGTACGGTGGAGTATTTTAAACATCTTAAATCTACAATGGGATTTGTAGAACCTCCTAATCCACTCCAAAGTCTAAGCTTTTCTATATGGAAGCGTTGGTAACCAATTGTTTGATAGTTTGGATTGAATAATAAAGAACCGCTTGCCCCATAGTAGCGAATATCCGACAAGTAAATTCCATCTCCAAAAATAAATACATCGTCTCTCTTTACTTGCAGTGGCGAATTTATTTTATAAAATGCGATACTTTGTGGTACATAAACAGGTTTGCCTATATCAATAGCAGCTTGAAATGTAGCTGTGTCATCTGTTGTCCCATCGCCTTTGGCGCCCATATCAATAACATTAACAAATGGGGTATTGCCTCTAACTTGATCTACACTAAATTTTCGACTTTTATGACTGTTTGTATTTGGGTCAAACTGGGTGCCGTATAATAAGTCGGTAGTCTTTACATTTACAGCTGCATTTAATTGTTCTAATTTCTTATCCGGCATAATCTATCTTATTGTTTTAATACTCGTAGTGTGCTTAGTTTATTACCCAAGTCGTCAGTAATAACAAGATGGTATATACCATTGGAAAAAGAAGTGGTGTTTACCATGGTATATAAATTGTCTAAATAAATTGAATTTATAATTTGTCCATAAGGGCTGTATATAGTGCAATTAAGTGGCGATTTGTTGTTCTCGGACAGTTGAATTGTAAGGCTGTTAGCGCATGGAACAGGAAACACCCATGCAATTTTATTGTCTAATGAATTATTAACCACTGATGAAAAGAGGGTGGATGGTTGATTAAATCCTTGAGTAAAAACATGTGTTGCGGATGAAACAGTTTCACTAACTACTTCTCCTATTGTTATAGATATTGAACCTTGTGTGTTTTGATAAAAATTACCCAATGGAGCAATAACCTCCTGAGCTTTTGATACAGGAAACAAAAGGTAAATTGAAAATATAAAACAGTATAACAGTAATTTATTCATCAATTATTAAGAATGAATTTGTTGATTTTGGAAGTATTACCCAATTCCCTTTAGAAATAAAGAGAGTATCTCCAACCACTTTTAAGTTTTGACCACCTTTTATTGTACTATCTGCAGTTGCAGCGTGCAATGCGTAGGGAACAGACAGTAATTGAGAAGTGCCCATAAGTGTATAGTTGCTACCTCCTAAAGCATCCATTTCGGTCTGTATAAAATAGGTATCGTTATGCCAATTTATTCCAGAAAAACTACCTATGCTTACACTGCCTTTTCCAATTTCAAAATTTGCAATACCAAAAGCGTTTGTGCTAATAGTGTGTGTTTCTGTATATACTGCGGTGCCGGAAATGCTTGATTTTAGAATACTAATTCTAAAGCTAATAGGTTGATTAGCGATTATATTTCCAGTTATATCACGAGCTACCGATTGATATTTGAAGGATTGAGGCACCTGAGAAAGTAAAGTAGTTGAATAAATAAACAATACCACTAGTCCAAATTTTTGTAGATGTTTCATGTGTTTATTAGTATAGTTCTTAATTTTTTTAATAATTCTAGCACTGCATATCATTTTATATGTAGTTGTTTATACCAAAGAATCTTCATCTTCCGAAATACTTAATAGAGCAGTCCCGTCCTCAAGGATAAGAAAAGCATTGTTGTTTATTGGTTGAGATGGTGCAATTCCATAGTCTGTACTATTTTCTGATAAAGAAAATTTGAAAAGTGCAAAAAATAAGCCCAAAGAAAACTGTTGTAAAAAAAAACGCCTACTTTTCATTTTAACTGAAAATTATTTAATCTTAATTTACGGTTAATGATTGAAAATAGCCAATTATCTTTTTGTTTTTGTAAGTAAAGTGTTGTGAAAAAGGAACTGCCTATTTTAATAAGCTAATATTTCCAAGAAATTTTCGTTTTATCCCATCCTTATCAGTAATTCTTAAAACATAGGTATAAACATCTGTTCGTAAAGGTTTGTTTTTGTAAGTGCCATCCCACCCAAGACTTTTATTGGTTGTTTCAAACAACAATTGTCCCCAGCTGTTGTAAATAAATAGTTCGTAATTCGTAAACTCGTTTGGATTAAAAAGCGGCATGAATATTTCATTGCTGCCATCACCATTTGGAGAAAAAGCATTTGGTATATACAAAGAGCTTTCCAATTGATTTACCGTTATAAGTATTGATTCTATTGATTTGCACCCAAAAGCATTTTGTGCTTCTACAAAATAGGTAATTGATTGTGTTGGATTCACTTGTGGATTAGGGCAACTGATACACGTAATATTTTCATTCGGACTCCACGTGTATATTACTCCTCCTGCTGCTGCTAATTGTACAGTCTCTCCTTCATTAATTGTGGTATCATTCGATGCCGTTAATGTTGGTAATTGATTAACAGTAATAATTACAACGGAAGTGTCTTTGCAATTTCCATTACTGCCTATAACAGTATAACTGCTAGTGGAAGTAGGCGAAATAGTTTGGCTGTCGGAAGTATTGTTATTACTCCAACTATATGAGTTTGCCCCCGAAGCAGAGATAACAGCCTGTTCGCCTGTGCAGATAACATCTCCCGTTGCTGATAGGATGGGAGTTTGATTAACTGTAATGGAAACGTTCGCTGTATCATAGCAATTGCCTAATGCAGCAACTAGGCTAAATGTAGTAGAGGAAATAGGGGATACTGTAATTGTTGAACTGATAGATCCATTGCTCCACAAATAGCTACCATTGCTAGATGCCGACAGTGTTGTGTTTTCGCCAGAGCAAATAGATGTATTCCCGGAAATAGAAACCGTTGGACTCGGTGCAACAGAAATACTGATACTTGCTGTATCGCTGCAAAATCCATTACTTACAGTAACAGTATACACTGTATTTGTTAATGGACTATTTGATTGCTGCGCAGTGGTAATTCCGTTACTCCAATTATATAAAGTGCCTCCAGATGCAGTAAGAGAAATACTTGTGCCGCTACAAATGGATGTAGTAGGAGAAGTGATACTTGCAGTTGGGTTATTAATAACTGTAATTGAAATACTGCTTGTGTCTGAGCAATTGTTGTTATCTGTAATTGTAACGGAGTAGTTTGTATTACTGGTTGGAGATATTGAGATATTATTAGTAGTATTTCCGTTACTCCAAAGAAAATCGGTGCCCCCCGATGCAGTTAGTGTTAAGTTTTTTCCAGCACAAATGCTGTCGTTGCCTAGTATAGATACATTTGGCAGTGCATGTACAGTTATTGTTTTTACTATGGTATCGTATTGGCAGCCCTCTTGTAAATATTGTGTTACGGTAAAAATACCTGATGCAGAAAATTTGTGTTTAGGATGTTGCAGAAATGAATTGTTGGCAGCTCCTGAAGCAGGGTCTCCGAAATCCCAATAATAGGAACGAGTTTGGGGAGAACAGCCTGGAAATACAGATGAGGTATCGGTAAAAGAAGTGGTGTCTCCAAAACAAACAGTTGTTGAAGTAAAGCCTGTATTGGTAGCAGTAAAAATAGCCGTATTGAAATAGCTTTCGTTGAAGGGGCGTGTTAAAGATGCAAAATCAATGGTACTTTCAGCGCTAAATAATGTAGATTTAGGAATAAAGTTGCCAACTAATCCGAATTGATTTGGGTTGTTTATTACAGGAAAATATACTGAAGTGTCTGCTCTGTTGAAATATATTTTCCCGTTAGGAGAGTTCTGCATTCTATATAAATACATGCTTGTATTAAAAGTATTTGATGGGTAAGTTGACAAACAAAGATTGTATTGATATAAAGTAGTTCCCCAAAAAGTATTTGCAGCATATAAGACACTGCTATTGTTAGAGAAGGTAATATCACTAAGGATTATAGAATTATTTAAAACATTTGGATTCGAAACAATTCCAGTGGAATTATCAAAGTCGAATAATACTAATTTCGATCCAAAATTTTGATTGGGGGTATATTTAATATCAGCGCCAAAAGCAATTTTTTTTCCGTTAGGTGAAATTTTTAATGATGTTCGGGCTATGGTATTTCCGACCACACCATCCCACTCATTATCCATTCCCCAATTTAATGAAGATAAAACTGGGTTTGAAATACCATTTGCGGTGATTAAATAACTTTTAAATGTTTGGGCGTTAAAATCTTTAATTACAATCCAGAAATCTTTACCATTACAATGATTAATTGCAGCCATTGCATGTTCTGAGACTGTACTGTCTAAAACAGCAAGTTTGTTAGTGATGCTGCCAAGCCCTCCGTTTAATGAAAGGTCAACTTCTGAGTACAAAAAATAACTATAGGTAAAGGTGTTTGGGTTCTGAAATATATAGTATTTGTGGGGATTTCCAGGGTTAGGGATGATAATAGCCGGAGATTTTCCACTGTTACTAAGTTGGCTATTTGTAATTAGCCCACCAGGCATTTCGTTATGACATTTGTCGAAAACATAACTTCCGTCAGTATAGAAGAGCATATTCCCATTTTTGTCTGAGATGGATGAACTACCTGCAAATGCTTGATGAGACGAGTTTAAATTATTGAAACTGCATGGAGGATCACAGTTAAAATCGATTCCTTGTTCATTAACCCCATAATTCCAATAATTAGCTTGAGGAAAAGTGTAGTTGCTTTTTTTAGAAACAGGCCTATTTCCATTAGGCGATGGATTTTCACAAGGCAAAAGGTTTCCACCAATCATTCCATTTAAACATTCTGCATCTATTTTATTTCCTAGTGTGGCATTAGCAGAAATATCGTAGGTAAGCCAAAAATAATTGACTACTCCCGCTTTTGCTAATGGTTGATTGCCATTGATAACAAACATTCCACTTGGAGCTAATGAAGTTCCAAATAGGGTTTTGCTCGCGCATTGAAATTGCTCTGAGGTGCCTGTGTACCATAGATTAGCAGATAAAATGTCATTCGTAGCATTGGTAGAGCCATTAGTATTTAATACAAAAGATGTTGCCGTATTCGTATTTAATGTGTCTGTTGAATAAACTGCTATTCTAAGTATTGTTTGGTCAGCAGTCCCAGGATGCACGCAGGTGCCTCTGTATTGAAAAGCCTCTATATATATTGAATCTTCTAAGTCAACAGTATAATCTTCTACATCGCCATTAATTATGTCGTTACACACATCGGAGAATAAAAGCGAAAAAAAATCTTCATTACTGGCAACTCTCAGTTTGGTAGTTCCAGTTTTAGCTGTATAGGGTACTTTAAAGGTAATAGGCTGCGGAGTGTAAGGGTTTCCAAAGTCATAGCCAACAAAGTCATTGCTAAACGAATTAATAATCTGGTTTTGATCGTAGTCTATCCACGCCATTATTTCTTGTCCATTTACGGAAGGCACGGTAACACTCAATGTGTAGGTTCCTCCTTTCTTTAACTTGGTAGATAAATGGCTGTAATTTTCATACCCCATTTTAGCGGGAGAGGAATTGTTGATGCTACCTAGCTGAAAATTTACAATGCCTATGGAGTCTCCAACTGGAACTAAATTGTTAGAAGATACAATTGGGGTACAATACTGTGCCCATGAAAAGAATGACAAAAATGAAAAAAGAAAAACAAGCAGTTTTTTTATCATATAGATAAATTAAACGTTTTAGAACTTTTTTCAAAACAAAAAACACGCAATTGTTATGTTTTGATACTATACGTTGGAATTACTTAAAGAAGGTAAAAAAGAGAAATAAATACACCCAAAGTGCATCTAAGAAGTGCCAATAAATAGCACCTAATTTTACTCCTAAATAGTTTTCGGAAGAATATTTGCCTCTTGCAGCATTATAGTATATAATGAGTAGAACCAATATCCCAGCTGCAATATGTGCCAAATGTAACCCTGATAAAACATATAAAAATGAACCTGCCGCATTGCTCGATTTTCCTGTAAAAAATATATTGTTGTCAATCAATTCTCCCCAAGCTAAGAATTGAAATACGCCAAATAACAACCCTAGAACAAGCGTAGTTAGTATGGCAGATTTGAGTTTAGTTGTGTTATTATTTTTTATGCTGGATAGGGCCCAATTCATTGTTAAACTGCTAAACAAGATAATTGCAGTGCTCAAATAAAACATGGCAGGCATACTAATTATTAACCAGGCTCCATTGCCCTTACGCACAATATAAGCACTTGTTAAACCCGCAAAAACCATAATGATTCCGGCAATGCCCAACCACACGAGCATTTTTTTTGCTTTTTCATTTATTTGTTTTTGTTCGTCTGAAGTGTATCCCTTTTCTATATGTGTTTCCATATCTTAACCAATTAATATTGCTAATTGAACAACGGGTAAATAAATAAATGAACCAAACATCAATTGCTGTGCAGCTTTAATGGTACATTCTTTATACAGTATATATGACTGGTAGCAAAATAAAATTCCGGCAATAAGTATTATAATTCCGCCAATTGTTCCGCACATGCCAAATAAAATGGGGCTTAAGCTCACCGGAATTAAGCACAGTGTATATACTAAATTTTGAAATGCGCTGCTTTTGTCTCTTCCGGCTAAAGAGGGTAGTAAGTGAAACCCTCCCTTTTTGTAATCATCGTGCATTACCCAGGCTATAGCCCAAAAATGAGGAAATTGCCACAAAAACTGAATAGCAAATAAAACTCCCGCACTAAACGTTATGGTTCCAAAACCGTCAGTAGCAGCAACACTTCCCAAAAAAGGTGGTATTGCACCCGGGAAAGCGCCTATAAATACGGCAAATGGCGTTACTCGTTTTAAAGGTGTATAAATAGCTGCATAACTAATAAGGGCAGATAAGCCTAGTATTCCGGAAAGTGGATTGATAAAATACGTGAGTATAAAAATTCCTAGTACACCCATTACACATGCCAATACGAGGGCTTCGGCTACACTCATACGACCTTGTGGCAAAGGGCGGTTCATTGTTCGAGTCATTAATTTATCTACATCTCTCTCTATAATTTGGTTAAAACCATTAGACGAACATGTAACTAAAAAACCTCCTATAATTAATGTGATTACTCTATTCCAATCTGTGGCAGCTTCGTTTACTGTGAAATAAGAAATAACAGCCGAGAATACTACCAATGTTGATAGCCTAAGTTTACAAAACTGTATATAGTCGGTAAGTTTCGTAGGGTTTAGTACTTCCTTACTTTTTACAACGTATGTCTCTTGTTCATTCACAAGTAGCAAATTTAATAATTAATAGCTTATGTGGTTAGATAATATTATTCTGAATAAGTTGTACTTT
This sequence comes from Bacteroidota bacterium, assembly GCA_017303975.1. Classification (NCBI taxonomy): domain Bacteria; kingdom Pseudomonadati; phylum Bacteroidota; species Bacteroidota bacterium. The sequence continues at coordinate 26,691 of JAFLBG010000009.1, read as the reverse complement.
TAAATGCAATTAAACCATATAAAAAGATGAAAAAAATAGTATTGAATTTAGTAGCATTGGCATTAATAATTGGTGGTAATGTATTTGCACAGTTTAATGGTACCATTACTTACAAAATGGATTTTGGAATGAAAGACATGCCTGCGGAAGCAAAAGAAATGTTGAAAAATTCAGAAATGAAAATAAGCACCAAAGGAGATATGTCTCGTGTAGAGAATAATACAGCTATGGCTAAATCTATTATTATTACGAATAACAAAACTCAAAAGGTAAGTATGTTAATGGATATGATGGGTAGCAAATACAATGTTATAATTCCTCCGGAAGAAATTAAAAAGGACAAGGAAAAGCCGGATGTAAAAGTAAAGGAACTTAATGAAACCAAAGAGATTATTGGATATAACTGTAAGAAAGCAGAAGTAACATTTACGGATGCACAGAGTGGAAAGAGTTTTTCTTCTATCGTTTATTATACAGATAAAATACCTTACAATGTAGGTTACCAAGCCCAATTTAAAGGTTTGAAAGGCTTTCCGTTGGAATATACAATTTCGGATGCTGCTACCGGAATGAATATAACCCTTGCGGCTACAAAAATTTCTAAAGATGCCGTAGATGATAATTTATTCAAAATTCCGGAAGGCTATAAGGAAATTGCTTTGGAAGACCTATCAAAACAAATGATGCAAGATATGGGCGGAGGGCGATAAGACGATTATTGATCTTCGTAAAAATTGAATAAAGGGGTAAATAAAGAAAACGTAGCAAACAGGTTTTTAGTTGCTCCTTCTTGTCTATAAGCAGCTCCTAGTTGTATAGAAATATTTTGCTTTGGCAATACCAGATAAGAACTTGAAAGGGATAAATAGTAGAAATTAGTCTGTACTCCTTGTAACAACACATTCCCAAAGTCTGCTCTGCGCGTGGTGTACGATAAAAAAATATTTTTTCCGTAATTTATTGTTGGCAAATCCTTTCCGTACTTTGCTGCTATAGCTTGAGCCATAAATTGCAGTTTGTTTATTTTATACGATAAAAATGTTACACTTTCTATGAAGTTAGCCCCCATAGGGTGAGCGAGAGCCATTCCTAGATGCGAATAATTTTGTTGTACGCTGCCATGTGTATAAGTATATGGTCTTACTGTATTAACTTCGGTGGTAAAGAATAAATTTTTAAGCGTAAATAAATCATACGATTTAAATCCTAATTGTATTCCGTATTTGTTTCCCCACCATCCATTTCGCTCTCTGTAGGCGCTTAGCAAAAATTCATCGAGTACTAACTGACCATACAAAACTTGATTTTTTAAAGGTGTTGCTTTAAATGCGGCTCCTATAAAAGCATTATCCGAAGAGCCTAACGAATATTCTGTGGGTCTAAAAAATAGAACGGGGTTTAAATAATTTACATCAAAACCTCTGTGTCTATTGCTGTCTGTTCCTTGCCAAATTATAGACTCAAATAAACTAACAGAAAACTTGCGGCATACATTCCAATTTAACGTGTGAAAAGTAGCGTATTTGTTTTGTAGCGACTTTCTTGATCCATCATACATAGAAGCGTCTTTCAACCATGAATAGAGCACCTGGTATTTTAAATTAGCAACCTCAGCTGTTATTTTACCATAGTTGTATGGAGAACTGTAATCACTTAGAAACAAAGAACGATAGCCATCTCCCATAAAATGTTTTCCTCGTCCAATTTCAAAATTGAAAATAGAGCTGGGCGAATACGATATTGCAAATAAATAATCCTGAAAAGAATAATTATTGTTTTTCCCATATCCTATTGTATAATTGGGAAGTATGGTTTGTGGTCGAACCAAAGAATCTATATAGTTTGGGAAAGACGATTTTCCGCCATACAGCGCTGTTGAAATAGAAAGCTTGTTTTTAAAAAGAGATGATTTTGCTGAAACACCTAGCAGATTATGCGATGAGAAGGAAGCGCTCGTTGCATTGTACCAATTTCTAGAGGTTAAAACAGGATTTATACTAATTTTTTTGTTTGAAAAATTACTTGAGTCTAAAGTTGCTATTTCTGCTCCATTTAAAGAGGTTGTGTTATTAACATCTCTAAAAAAAGAGTGGTGTTTTTTCAAAAGGAAGCCAGCTTGTTGTTTGTCAAGAAAATGTGCTTTGGAAGTAGTATAGTTTATTTGCCCACCTAAGTGAAAACTAGTTAATAGTGTAATAAAAAAAATAAATACTACTAAAAAATTACGCATCCGCTTTTTTAGTTATAGATTTTCTTTGGGCAATTAAAAAAGGTATTTGGGTGGCAGCAGCAGCTACAAAAAATACAAGTAAAAAGGAGAATGTAGGTTGCAACAATCCGGAAACAATAGCAGCGCCTACTACAACAATATTAAATACATAAATTATAATAACAGTTCCTTTATGCTTTAATCCAAGGCCTATCAGTTTATGGTGAATATGGTTTTTATCTGCAGAAAAAGGAGAAAGACCTTTAAGTGAACGATAAATAAAAATACGGAGTGTATCTATCAATGGATATACTAAAACTGCCATTGCAAAAACGGGTTGCGATACATGACGTAAAATAGTTTTTTCTACTACGGTTGGGTCGTATTCAATTACTCGTATGGCAAGCACACATAATATAAGTCCTATTGTAAGCGAACCGGAATCGCCCATGAATAGCTTGGCGGGCTGAAAATTAAAAATTAAAAATGCCAACAACGAACCTCCCAAAGCAAAGGAAAGTGTTGCCAATTCGGAATCGCCAACAATAATAAACCAACAGCCAAATAAAACAGATGCTATAAATCCTACGCCACCTGCAAGCCCATCAACACCGTCAATTAAATTAAATGCATTTACTACTACGATATATGTAAACATAGAAAGGAAAATACTTGCCCAGTAAGGAAGTGTATATACTCCGAAAATTCCGTCCATACTAGTGATTCTAACATCTGCCATTAATACTAGAATCATGCCAACAATAATATGAGCAACTAATTTTTTTACGGGGGCTGTTCCGATGATATCGTCTTTTATTCCTACAAAAAACAGAATAATGGTTGTAGCTACTAAATACTTTAAGTTGTTAAAGGCCTCTAAGATTACTTGAAAATCAGTAGTTGTGGGTATTGGATACCACAATGCATAGGTAAATATAGTGCCGCCAAACAACATAATCCCACCAATTGTAGGAATTCTACGAGTGTGAATTTTTCGTTCATCTCCCGGTTCGTCAAACAAGCGTTTTAGGAGTGCTACTTTTATCAATGCAGGATTGGCTAAAAGCACAACAAAGAAAGATGTAAGAAATACCAATGGTAATTTTTCCATTACTCTATTTTGAGTTAACTAAATGTATGAAAAATGTGTATGCTAAATTTAAAAATCCGAATAAAAATTACACATATTCGTTTTAAATCCAACATAAAAATATTTCGTATATAAACTAGATGTTGTGCTTGTTTCGTTACGTACAAAGTACCCCATAAATAGTTTTGCTCCTGTTGGAGCTTTTAAAATAAAGTGGGCTTTTACATCAACAATAGAAACGGATGTTTTTATACCTTGCAATAATTCATTACTGGTAGAATTTACACCATAATAGGCGTCATTGTTTGATGCAAATATAGAATTGCCATAGTTTCTGCCAATTGAATCGCGACCTATCTGTATATAGTTATATTTTATGCTAATGCCCCATCGCTTGTAATTGTAAGAAGCTAAAGCTACCAGTTCAGTGAAATTGCTTTGCAGTGGATGCGCCAATGGCTGGTTATAGTGTGTGTAGCTTTGTTCTGTTTTTTTGTGCGAGTAGGTATAAGGGCGCACGCTGTTGTATTCAAGTTGAAATGTCAGATTCTTTAGCGATAAAGCATTCAGCCAATACGCACCGGCTTGGTAACCGGTTTTGTTGTTAATGGATGTTTTAAAATTGTTTTCGGGTAGTGCATCAATATAATACTGGCCATATATAACAACCTGCTTAGCTAATTTTATTTTTGTAGAAAATCCAATAGAAGTATTGTTGGTACTATTAAGTCCAAAAAGTAACGGATTGGTTAAGGGAATTGGATTGAGATATGTAAGATGTAAATTTTGCTTATTGTTTTTATCTGCAGCCTCCCATAGTAAACTTTGGAATAGTCCAACGTTCCAAAACTTAGTAATAGCAATATCTAGGAATTGAAAGCTGGCTGCCTTTTTTTGAAAAAGAGGTTCTGTATTTGCAGGGGTTTGTACATTCCCAAAACTGAAATTCATTAGTTGTGCGTATATGGCGGTGTATTGAATTATCTTGAACTGCTTGCTTATACGCAGATATGGATAATTAAACGCATTGTCTGATAAAAATAAACTTCTGTATCCATCGCCAATAAATAGTTTCCCATTTCCAACTTGAAAATGCAAAGTAGGAGTAGGAGAAAAATTTATAATACCAGATGAAAATGCATAATCATAACCGGTTAGTTTAAAGTTTTTCCAACGTCCTTGTCCCGGCACTACTTTATAGGTATTGGCAAATTGTTTTAGGTAATTTGGAAATGTAGATTGGCTTTCATAAAACGAAGATTCGAAAGAAAATTTAGCGCCAACATTTCCTCTTACTATAACGCCTCTTGTATTGGTGTATAGATTAGTGCCCAGAGAGTCAGATAAATCTCTACCAAATTGGAAATTGAAAACAGGGTCGATAGTTAAGTTAAATTTTGTTGCAGAATCTTGTATGATAATTAAATTTTCTTTGAATATTTTCCGCACTATAAAATTTTTCTTTTTAAATCTAGGAATATCAAATAAGGTTCCAATAAAGGGTTTTAGAGTAGTAAAAATTTTAACAGAGCTATCCAATTCAAAAGGATACAAAAAGCGATTGGTGTTTAATCCAGGGTTTAGTTCGTGAACTAATAATTGTGTATTCTTAGTTAGATTTATTGGCAGAGCTGCATTCTGTGCATTCAATTTACAAATCGAACTGAGTATAGTTGTTAGGAAAAAAACACAACATAAAACACTCCGATTTTTCATCTCGCTAAGCTAGTATTTTTTCTTGCAAAGCACTTGTATATACCGCAGAAATTCCTTGCTCTAACGATATGTTAGCTTTCCATCCCATGTTGCTTAGCTTGCTCACATCCATTAGTTTGCGAGGTGTACCATCCGGTTTCGTTTTGTCAAATGTTAAATTGCCGGTATAGCCCACAATTTTTTTAATTAGCAATGCCAAATCTTTAATTGTAATATCTGTGCCAACACCTACGTTTACAAGCCCCGCATCGTTGTAGTGCTGCATTAAAAAATAACAAGCATCTGCTAAATCATCTACATGCAAAAACTCACGCATAGGTGTGCCGGTTCCCCATATTTCAACCGACTCCAAATTGTTTTCTTTTGCTGTATGAAATTTTCTAAGTAATGCAGGTAGTACGTGTGATGTGTTTAAATTGTAATTATCGTTGGGTCCATACAAATTTGTTGGCATGGCAGAAATAAAATTACATCTGTACTGACTTCTATAGGCATCGCATAATTTGATGCCTGCAATTTTTGCTATAGCGTAAGGTTCGTTGGTATGCTCTAACAATCCGGTAAGTAAGTATTCTTCTTTAAGCGGCTGTGGTGCTAGTTTGGGGTAAATGCAGGAGGAGCCCAGGAATAATAATTTTTTTACGTTGTTCTTGTATGCAGCATGAATAACATTGCATTCCATTAATAAGTTGTCGTATATGAATTCTGCTCTGTAGGTGTTGTTTGCAACAATACCGCCTACTCTAGCGGCAGCAAAAAAAACATACTCAGGCTTTTCGATTTCAAAAAAAGTAGTTACGGCTAGTTGGTTTTTTAAATCCAACTCTTTAGATGATTTGTAAATTAAGTTAGAATATCCTTCCTTTTTTAGTTTGCGAACAATAGCAGAGCCAACCATTCCATTGTGACCGGCAATATATATTCTCGATTGTGAATTCATGCTGCTAAAGATACGGAAAAAACTTTTTTGTAGGTTGTAGACTAAATCTTAACTAAGTATAATTAGTAGGTGCGCATATTTTACTATTTTAAACTAACTTTAACTGCTATTAAACTTTAAAAGTAAAAACGATGATTGCCAAATTAAACTCATGGATTGAAATTCCTTCAAATTCAGACTTTTCTATGTATAATATACCTTTTGGAATATTTAGCACAGCAACGATTAAGCATCATGCCGCCACTGCAATTGGCAACACATTGGTTGATTTATACGCACTTTCAAAACATAACTATTTTAAAGGAATTGTTGATGATAGCAACTTATTTAAGCAAGCCCATTTGAATGATTTTATTGCTCTGGGTAAGCCTACTACAAACAAAATAAGAAATAGACTAATAGAGCTTTTTTCATTAGACAATAAAGAACTTCGATCGAATACTGCTGCGTGCAAAGAAGCGTTTCGCGAATTGACTTCAGTAGAAATGCGAATGCCAATAAAGGTGGGCGACTATACCGATTTTTATTCAAGTATTGATCATGCTACAAATATGGGAAGTATGTTTCGTGATCCTAAAAATGCGCTTCTGCCAAATTGGAAACACATTCCGGTTGGGTATCACGGTAGAAGTTCATCTATAATTGTTTCGGGCACAAATTTCCATCGCCCTAAAGGACAGGTTAAACCGGCTGATGCAGAGGTTCCCTTGTTTTCGGCATCCAATCAAATGGACATTGAGCTGGAAATGGCTTTTGTTATTGGCAAGCCTACGTCTTTGGGAGATACTATTACAACTGCAGCCGCAGATGAATATATTTTTGGAATGCTTTTGTTTAACGATTGGAGTGCGCGTGATATTCAATCGTGGGAATACGTTCCTCTGGGACCATTTCTTGGAAAGAATTTCGCATCTACCTTGTCTCCTTGGATAGTAACACTAGAGGCACTAGAGCCATTTAGAGTAGATGGCTATAAGCAAGATCCTCCTGTTTTGCCTTATTTGCAATACAGCGGTAAAAAGAATATTGACATTAATTTAGAAGTGTATTTAGAGGCCCCGAATTTAGCGCCTCAAAAAATTTGCACTTCTAATTATAAATATTTGTATTGGACCATGGAGCAGCAATTGGCACATCATACCGTAAATGGCTGTAATGTAAATGTAGGAGATTTAATGGCGTCCGGAACTATAAGCGGTCCGGAGGAAGGCTCATATGGCTCGTTAATGGAACTAACCTGGAAAGGCACAAAACCAATTAAACTAGCAGATGGCAGCGAACGAAAATTTTTACAAGACAACGACACCATAATTATCAGAGGTTTTGCCTCTAAAGATGGTATCCGTGTAGGATTTGGAGAATGTAAAGGAAAGCTGCTTCCTGCAACAAAATAATTACAAAGTGTATTTTTGGAATTATCGAATCAACGTTACAGCTCCTACATATAAATAGGATTTTCCGAAAACGTCTGCACATTTAATTTTGTACACATACACATCCTGTGGAGCTTTATCGCCATCCCAGCCTGTATTCAACGCATTCGATTCAAACACTAAAACTCCCCAACGGTTGTAAATTAAAAGTTCGTAATTACTAATGCCAATTCCTTGTGGAGTAAAGATATCATCGCTTAAATCGCCATTTGGAGTAAATGCATTTGGAATATAAAATGCAAAGCCTTGTCCAATATGTAGCGTTTTAGTAATAGTATCGGAGCAACCTACTGAATTAGAAACAATTTGGGTAATTGAAAAAGTTGTAGTATCCATTACATCATAAATATGCGTGGGAGAGTTTTCGGTGCTTTGAAGACCATCACCAAAATCGTATAACCAAGTTGTTGCACCGGTCGAGTTATCTTTAATATCAATAATAGGATTGAGAATAGTTGTAGTCGATGTGCTAAAATTAAAGTCGGCATTAGGGGAAGGATTCACTTGAATAAATGAATTTTTCACAATCATATCTGAACAACCATTCGCATCAGTTACTGTTAAAGACATATCTATAATTCCGCTAGTGTTAAAACATAGTTGAGGGCTACTAATAGCAGAGGAGCTTCCATTTGAGACTTCCCAAAAGTAGGAAACAGCAGCGATAGATGTGTTAGACAAATTAGCACACAATGGCACACACCCTGTTGTTGTGCTTGTTGTAAAATCAAAAAACGGCAGCGGATTAACAAACAACGTTGTTGTATCAACAGACCTGCAACCTTTGTCTGAAGTTACTGTAAACGAAACAAGTTTTGCACCGCTACTAGTAAATGTATTAGAGCAGTTGGGAGTGTTGTAATCAACCAATCCATCCGAATTTACATCCCATTGCCAAGATGAGATAGTTGCACCATTTACATTGGTGGTATTGGTAAATGTTACAGCAGAATTAACACAATAAGGAGCTGCACTCGAAAAATTTGCAATTGGCATTGGGTGAACAACAATGGCTACCGTGTCTGTATCTTTGCAAGAATAACTATTGGTAGTTATTACATAATACGTAGTACTTACAGTCGGTGTAGCAATAGTTACAGAATCTGTTGGTGTATTTAATGAGTTAGTTGGTGTCCATGAATAATTGCTGGCCCCATTTGCCGATAGGGTTACTGTGCTTCCTTCGCAAATAGTAAATGAACTTGCTGTAGCCGAAACAGAAGGCATAGTGGTACTAGTGCCAGAAGTACTTGCTTGTACAAAAAGCCCTGTTGGACATCCGGTTGAAGCATCTACATGAACAATAAGTGTATTGGCGCCTGTAACCCAATTATTGCAAAGGTTTACTGATAGCCCGGAACCGGGCGAATAGTTACAACAGGTAGAATTTGTAAAACTCGAAATTCCGTTAATAAAAATTTCTTTTAAATAATCGTCTGCATAGTAATCAAGGTATAGGCAATAAGCACCGGGGTTAACAGTTGGTTGTCCGCAAACAACTCCGGGCAAGGTAATGGTAAGTTTAAAATACAAATCGTTTCCTGTACAAGCTCCCGGAGAGGTTATCCACGTTGCGTTTGGATAGTTAGAGCCGCCCCATGTCCCATTTCCCCAAACAATTGCAGGAACATATGTTCCATTGATACCTGTTGTGGAAACAGTCCAATGCAAATCATTACTTCCTTGTGCTAAAACTCCAGTGTTTGTAGTATTAGTGGCAGTATTAAAATCTAAAGGGTTGGGCAATTGAGCCGATAAATAATGTATAGCAAATAGTAAAAAAAGAAGTACATAAACTGTTTTTTGGTTTAAAGCAAATAAATAGTTTTTAAATTTCATCATTGGGGTGCTTTATATATTAAAAATATGGAATTTATATGCTATTGTCAAATCAAACATCTGGTTCTGGTGTAGCATACGATGCCTTTTATCTGACATTTTGTTATTCCTAAAAAGTGATCTTACTCTTGTAACCTTTTCATTTAGTTAGCCGCAAAACATCTAATATTTCCAGTATTTTAAATTCTTCAAATTCTTTAATTAGTAATATCTTATAGTTCGAGGCTCCTGTAAATTCATTTATTTATTTATTTTTCTATATTCGACTAATTTTTTGAACAGTTTATCATATTGATATTAAAATTATGATTAGATCTTTTACTACATTATTACTTGCATTTTCTTGTGCACTAGTTGCCCAAAATAGAATGACCCCCGAACTGCTTTGGAAGTTGAATAAAGTAAGTGGGTTGGGGATTAGCAAAGATGGGAAGCATGTTATTTATTCCGTATCTACACCTAATGTAGAGGAGAATAAAAGCTCGAGCAAAAAATATTCTATTCCTGTAATTGGCGGAACGCCAGTATTAGTAAGCAATGTAGATTCATTACTAAAAAATGAAAAAATATCTCCAGATGGAAAATATTTACTCGTGAGTAAAGAAGTAAAACTAAAGAACGTAACCGGTGCTGATTATTATCCCGACTTAAGTAAGTCGAACGTATATGTTTACGACAATTTAAATTATCGTCATTGGGATACGTATGAAGATGGAAAATTTGATCATGTGTTTATAGAAGGTTATGGTAATAACAATGGAAAGCCTCTGCCAATAGACCTTATGCAAGATGAGCCATACGACTGCCCCCAAAAACCTTTTGGTGGAGATGAAGATTTTGTTTGGAATCCGAATGGAAAGGAGGTAGTGTATTGTACAAAGAAAAAGTACGGGAAGGATTATACCGTAAGCACTAACACCGATTTGTATAGTTATTCGATAGAAACAAAACAAACGAAAAATTTAACGAGTACGATGCTTGGCTACGACATTAATCCCTCCTTTAATTCAAATGGCGACTTGGCTTGGCTAACTATGAAACGGGATGGTTATGAGGCGGACAAGCAAGATATTATGGTAACGATAGGTCAATCAATGTTAAATCTTACTGCGCAACGTGATGATATTTATGTGGAGAGTTATAAGTGGAGCAATGATGGTAATTTTATTTTTTTCAATGCACCAATAAACGGAACATTGCAATTGTTTTCTGTTGTGTATCCCGGAAAATCAAAAGTAAAGCCGGTAATGAAACAAATTACCAAAGGTGATTTTGATATCAATGGAATAATTGGGCAAAGCGGCAATACACTTATTGTTTCGAGAACAGACATGAATCATGCCGCAGAATTATACACCGTAGATTTATCCACCGGAAGTATGAAACAACTTACACATGCTAATGATGAAACTTACGCATCACTTAGTATGAGTAGGGTAGAGAGGCGATTTGTTACAACAACCGACAATAAAAAAATGTTGGTGTGGGTAATTTATCCACCCAATTTTGATGCAAGTAAAAAATACCCAACATTGTTGTATTGCCAAGGTGGTCCTCAATCAAGTCTTACTCAGTTTTATTCCTTTCGATGGAATTTTCAACTAATGGCAGCAAATGGATATATTATTGTAGCACCCTGCCGCAGAGGAATGCCGGGCTTTGGGACAGAATGGAATGAGCAAGTAAGCAAAGATCACGGAGGGCAAGCAATGGCAGATTACCTAACTGCAATTGATACCTTAGCTAAAGAAAAATTTGTTGATAAAGATAGGTTAGGTTGTGTGGGCGCTAGCTACGGAGGTTACTCGGTGTTTATGCTTGCAGGCATGCACAACAATCGTTTTAAAACATTTATTTCTCACTGCGGAATTTACGATCTAAAAAGTATGTACGGCACAACGGATGAAGTGTTTTTTTCGAACTGGGAATACGGAGGACCATATTGGGATACACAAAATTTAGCAGCTCAAAAAACATTTAATAAGTTTTCACCCAGCAGTTACGTTGATAAATGGAATACCCCAATACTTATTATTCAAGGCGCAAAGGATTATAGAGTTCCAATTGAACAGGGGCAGCAAGCCTTTATGGCAGCTCAGTTGCGCGGAATTAAAAGTAAATTTATGCTTTTACCTGATCAAAACCATTGGGTAAGTACAGCACAAGATGCATTGGTATGGCAACGTGAGTTCTATAAATGGCTAGACGAAACGCTTAAATAACAACTCATTCCTTATACTCCCAAGCCGTTTGGTAGCTATTGATAGAATCAATGTAATCTAAGAAATCACCGTAGAATTTATTGTTGGCAAGTGTTGCGCTATCTCCAATTACTACCAGTTTTTTCTTGGCACGTGTTAGGGCAACATTCATCCTGCGTATATCATTCAAAAAACCAATCTCCTTTAATTCGTTGCTCCGCACAAGACTTATATATATTACATCCCGCTCTTGCCCTTGAAATCCATCAACAGTTTTAACAGCAATAGGGAAATTATATTTTTGCAACTCTTCATCTTTGCTAATCTCTGTTGTTAAGTATTGTACTTGTTCTTTGTAAGGAGAAATAATTCCAATACTAATAATTCTTCCTTCTTTATTGTTTTGCACATACTGCTCCAATAGCAATTTTAAGTGCTTTAATAATACTTGTGCCTCCTCTGGATTAGTGATGCTCAAGCTTTCCGGGTTGATGATTTCATCATACCCACAACCGGCAGTATCAATAAATGTTACAGCCGTGTTCAACAATAATTCATTTGTATCAAAACTTAACAAATTAGATTTAACTGAATCATGTGCTTTGAGTTTATTATCATAAAATTTTTGATTCGAAAAATTCATAATATGCTCGTGCATTCGGTATTGCGTATCGAGCATTACAGATATATTTTCTATTCCCATACAATGCTCGAACAAGGTTTCTTTCAAACCCTCTGCTTCAGCCACTTTAGACTTTACAGTTGGAGGAAGCTGAAAATGATCGCCTGCAAAAATTACTCTGTTGCTCCGTGTAATCGGTATCCAGCACATAGGTTCTAATGCTTGCGCGGCTTCATCTATAAATAGAGTAGTAAAATGTCTATCGCGCATCATTTTATTAGCCGATACTACAGGTGTACAGGCTATTACTTGAGCTTTTGCAAACTGATCATCTAAAATATAGTCTTCCAGCAATCGAGCATCGCCTAATAGTTTTCTGGCTTCGTTATAAAAAAGTTGACGTTGCTGGCGCTCCTCTCTTCCAAATGTACGTTTATACTTGCCAGCCATTCTAAAATATTCCTCTGCTGTTTTTCGATACTGCCGTAAATCTTTATACGAGTCGTGTTTTGCCATTTTTGCATCCAGTGTATTCATCAATACTTCTTCCGAAATGCGAGCTGGATTTCCTAAACGAAGCACATTTACTCCTTCTCTATGCAGTTTCTCTGTAAGTAAGTCAACCGCAGTATTGCTGGCACTGCACACCAATACTTGCTTTTCCGTTTTTAAAGTTTGAACAATTGCTTGCACCAATGTGGTGGTTTTTCCCGTGCCAGGAGGTCCATGAATGATTGCAATATCCTGAGCTGCACATATTCTTCGAACGGCAGCATTCTGTGATTTATTAAGGCGGTCAATATTAATGGAATTATCCTCTCTTTCGAATGCCGGTGCTATTGCATTATACATAACATCTCTCAAATGCGCTAAACGATTGTTAGATGCACCAATTGCCTTAGACAGTGCAATGTCCATCTCTTTATAGCTTGCCTCATCAAACAAAATATTTATTCCAAGTTTTCCATCATCGCACCAATCTGGCAATTCATCTACGTTTAAAGACAAACGAATCTTATTAGGCCCTAAAACCTTAACTGTTCCAATTAATGGAGATGCATCTTGATGCGCATTCGAAAATAATTCGGCCATTTTTCCTCCAGAAAATTTATGAGGCTCATTCAAATTGGACGTTCTTTCAATGTCAATGGATATATACTCTCCAAGTCCAATCTGATTATTCGATATAACGATAGGATACCAAGTAACCCCATTTTCTTTGCGGTAGTTAATGTTATTTCTAGAGAAAAAACTTTTGTATTGCTCGTAATCTTCGTCTCGTTCTATTTTTAATAATCTTCGAAGGTCGTGCAATCGTTCTAAATGCTGCATATATTATGTGTATACTAAATTAGCTTTTCCACCGATTGGTTCGCCATTCATTTTGTTGTGATGTATTTAAGAATGTCCAGGCCACTATACGGCTATTTTTTTGCCCTTGAGACATGGGTATTGTTTTTACTTCAACTGCATTGTGTTTTTTCAGCAGATAATATACGCTTTCTAAATTTTCTTTTTTTGAAACTAGTGTCGTAAACCAAAAGCACGAATCTTTAAACAGAACACTTTCATCTATCATAGTATGCAAGAATGCAGCTTCTCCTCCTTTGTAACAAAGCTCGTTGGCTTTCCCACCAAAATTAAAGTTGCTTTTTAAGCCATTTTTTAAGCCTAGTTTTTTCCATTTCAACTCGTTCATTGCTTTCGCTTCTGCCAAGGATGCATGAAAAGGAGGATTGCAGATAGATACATCAAACTTGTCAGACGGCCTTACAACTCCTTTGAATACTTGCAATGCTGTTGTTTGAAGCCTTAATTCTACAAATCCGTTTAATAAACTATTTTTTCGAACAATATTTCCAGCATAGTCAAGTGCTTGTTGGTCGATATCAGAAGCAATAAATTTCCATCCATATTCCTTTCTGCCAATAATTGGATAAATACAATTAGCTCCAACACCAATATCTAAGACGGAAATTTGCACTCCGATTGGCATTGAATTGTTATTAGATGTAGCAAGCAAATCAGCTATATAGTGAATATAATCCGCCCTGCTTGGTATAGGGGGACATAAATAATTCGTAGGAATATCCCAAAATTCAGTATTGTAAAAGTGAACTAATAATGATTTGTTTAATGCCAATACCGCTTCGGAATTACTAAATTCAATGGATTCATTGCCGTATATATTGTGTTTAACGAATGTCGCCAGATTTGGATATGATTTAACCAATTCCGAAAAATTATACCCCAAACGGTGCTTGTTTCTTGGATGTAAATTTGTTTTTTCGGGAGGAATTATTTTGTTATTCTCCATCACACTATATTTATCTGGGGAAATAATCCGTTATTCTAAAATATTCTTGTTCTTCTATTTCTACCCAATGCCCATCCAAACATTGCAACATATCATTTATGTAATTGAAATCAGGAAGGATTTTTGCTTGAATGGAATGCTTAATTTTTTTATTACCAATTAACTGCACCTCCTCAAATTCTTTGTTGGACATAATCTTAAAGTAAGACTTCCCATTTAAGTATTTTCGGTATTGTGGAAAACGATATTCGGCCATTGTTTAATTAAACAAGCCTCATATTACTGTAATATGAGGCTTTTTTATACTTATTTATTTTGTAATAATTACTTTGTCTTTGTCTTTTTCTTAGCATTTACTGATTTAGTAAGCTTTGATTTTAAATTAGCTGCTTTATTCTTATGAATAACGTTTTTCTTAGCCAATTTATCCAACATAGAAGCAACTTTAGGCAATAAAGCTTCCGCTTCTTTCGCTGTTTTTGATGTTTTTACTGCTTTAATTGCAGTTCTTGTAGTTTTAGCGTAATAACGGTTTCTTAAACGTTTAGCGTCATTTGCTCTAATTCTCTTAATTGCTGACTTGTGATTTGCCATTTCTCTATATTTTCTATTGATTTAAGGACTGCAAATGTAGTACTTAAAGTTTAATTAACAAAATTAAAATAACGCTCTTTCTTGATACGCTGTTTGAAGCCTTTCCAAAGCAACTATATAAGCAGCTTCTCTCCAACCTGTATTGTAGCGTTTTGAAGCATCTTTTACTTTAGCATAAGCACCAACCATTTTGGCTCTTACAGCATGTATTACGCGTTCAATCTCCCAAATTTCACCTTGTTTGTTTTGAACCCACTCAAAATAGCTGCCAACTACACCGCCTGAATTACATAAAATATCCGGAATTGTTGCGATACCTCTAGCTTTTAAAACTGCATCTCCTTCTGGATTTGTAGGGCCATTTGCGCCTTCTGCAACTAGTTTTACATTCAACAATGGAGCAGTTTCTCCGGTAATTTGATTACCTAAAGCTGCGGGAATAAAAATATCTGCTTTTAAGCTCAAAAATTCGGTATGTGTAATAAGTGTTGTATTAGGGAATCCTGCAACTTTACCTCCGTTTTTCAATACATATGCAGTTAATTCATCAGCATCAATACCTTTTTCGTTGTAAATAACCCCACTTGCATCTTCTGCAGCTAGTAATTTAGCCCCATGTGCTTTCATAAAATGGGCAGCCCATGAACCCACATTACCAAATCCTTGAACCATATACGTAGAGCCTTTTAAATTCAAGTTATTGTCTTTTGCCCATTCTTCAATACTTGTAACAACACCTAGTCCGGTAGCTCTATCTCTACCAGCCAATCCTCCTACGTGTGTTGGCTTTCCGGTAACTACATGGTAGCTGTTTTGTCTTTCTCTTGGATGACGAGTCATCATATATTGATCAACAATCCATGCCATAATTTGCGGATTTGTATTTACATCCGGTGCAGGAATATCGTACTCCGGACCAATATTATCGCCTAGTGCAACTGTAAAAGCTCTTGTAATACGCTCTAATTCGCCATGAGAAACTTTAGTGGGGTCTAATTGTACCCCGCCTTTTGCTCCACCATAAGGAATTCCTGCAATTGCCGTTTTCCATGTCATCCATGTAGCCAATGCTCTTGCAGCATCAATATCTACAGTTGAATGATAACGCAATCCACCTTTATAAGGACCTAAAATATTGTTGTGTTGCACTCGATATCCCTTAAACATTTCAATACGCCCATCGTCCATTTTAACAGGGAAATTAACAACAATTTCATTTGCCGTTTTTCCTAAAATAGCTCTTACTGATGGATGAAGTTTCATCGCATCAGCCGCGCTATTAAACTGTTTCAATACATCTTCGTAAGGGTTATTTTTTTTAGCAATCTCTTTAGTTTCCATAAATTTTTATTATTTCCGTCTTACTAATAGTTAGTTAAAGTTTTGTTAAGAAAGTTTTAAAGTTAAAAAAAAACAAATAGGCAAAGAAAAAACAAGTAGGTTTTATTAGTAATTCAAAAAACCTTCAATTTGGTTGTTTATTGTGTTGAGTGAAATCTCGTCCACAATAACTCCATTCACATCTATTACATCTCTAATCTTTGACAGGGGAAGTTTGTCGTAATATACATCCATTTTTAGGTAGTGTAGCACACCTGTAAAATGCTCAATTCCTCTTATATTTCCACCCCTTCCGGATGCAACGCCTACGAGCGCTGCTTTTTTGTTTTTGTAAAAGTCGGGGTGAATAGCATCGATAAATGTTTTTAAAATACCGGGAAAGCTACCGTTGTATTCTGGGAAAACGAAAATAAATTTAGAGGAAGGTTGCACATATTCGGAAATAATTGCTTCAAAGTCGGGCGATCGTTTACCAAACATTTCGGTAAACGCAATAGAAGTTGGTAAATTCGTTAGTTCAAAAAGTTTTACAACTTTATTTTTGCTTCTTAAAACATTGGCATAATGCCTAGCGACCTTTGCTGTGTTGCTATCGGGTCTGTTTGTTCCGGAGAAAATTGTTATCATTAAGTTGAATTAACAGTTTAATGTTCAAAAATGTTCTTTTTATCAACAAGATATCGATTTTATTAACCTTATTTTTATTTCGCCTAAAAAGAAAATATTTTTGCGACCAATTACAAAACAATGAAAATAACATATTTTGGACATTCGTGCTTTACAGTTGAAATTGATGGTTCAATTTTGTTGTTTGATCCTTTCATAACACATAACGAGCTAGCTAAACATGTAGACGTAAAATCTATTAAGGCAGATTATATTTTAATTTCGCATGGTCACGAAGACCATATTGCAGATGCGGTAATGCTTGCAAATCAAACAGGCGCAACTGTAATTTCTAATTGGGAGATAATCGCATGGCTAAATAAAAAAGGTGTTTCCAAAACACACCCTATGAATACCGGAGGAAAGTGGATGTTTGATTTTGGGAAAGTAAAATGTGTATCGGCAGAACACTCTAGTAGCTTGCCGGATGGGTCTTATGGAGGAAATCCAATGGGTTTTATCATTGAATCTAAACAAGGGAATTTTTACTATGCCGGAGATACTGCTCTATCCTACGACATGAAGCTTATTGGAGAGTACCGAAAATTGAATTTTGCATTTCTTCCTATTGGCGACAACTTTACAATGGGTATAGATAACGCAATTATAGCTACCGAGTATATAAATTGCAATAATGTAATTGGAATGCATTACGATACATTTGGATACATTAAAATTGACAAAGCAGAGGCTATAGCTAAATTTGCTAGATCCGGCAAAAGCCTAACGTTACTTGACATTGGGCAAACGACTACTATTTAATAATTTTCGTAACAACTAAATAAATGGGAAAAATAATAACCATAGCAAATCAAAAAGGTGGTGTTGGAAAAACAACTACGGCCATCAATCTAGCAGCTAGCCTAGCTGTTTTGGAATACAAGACGCTGTTGGTTGATGCTGACCCTCAAGCAAACTCGACATCAGGTGTTGGTTTTGACCCAAGAAATATTAAAACAAGTATTTACGAATGCATTATAGATGGCGTAGAACCTAAGGATGTTGTGTTAAATACAAATACGCCCAATTTAAATATTTTGCCGGCACATATTGATTTGGTTGGTGCAGAGATTGAACTGATTAATATGCCAAACAGAGAAAAGATGATGCGTGCAGCTTTAGCGAAGGTTAAAGAAGAGTACGATTTTATCATTATTGACTGTTCTCCTTCATTAGGGCTAGTAACAGTAAATGCTCTTACATGTGCCGATTCGGTTCTTATTCCGGTACAATGCGAGTATTTTGCATTAGAAGGATTGGGCAAATTGCTAAATACCATCAAAATTGTTCAAACAAGATTAAACCCTGAACTAGAAATTGAAGGGATATTATTAACGATGTATGACGTGCGTTTACGTTTGTCTAACCAAGTGGTAGAAGAAGTAAAAACCCATTTCCAGCAAATGGTGTTTGATACTATTATTCAACGAAATACCAAATTAGGCGAGGCTCCAAGCTTTGGCGAAACCATTATCATGCACGATGCTAATAGCAAAGGGGCTATCAGTTACTTAAATTTAGCACGTGAAATACTGCAAAAAAATGCAATGACAAGAATGACCGAAGCAGAAAAAATTATCAACGTAAGTTCTGAAAATTAGTTAAGTCGCAATAGTATGCAGAGCCCCATTCTTTATAGGATGGGGCTTTTGTTTTATAGGAATTAACAAAGCTTAACGAGAAAGCTGTAAAAACAATCCATTTAAATGGGGTCATTGTAGAGCATTTAATAAAGATTCCGTATTTTTACCAAAAAGGAAACAGAATGAGTACGACCAATAAAAAACAGGCTTTAGGAAAAGGATTAAGTGCATTGTTAGAAAATGTAAATACAGACATTACTTCTAAATATGATGTGGATAATACTCCTGCAAATAAAGGCGTTTCGGAGCTTTCGATAAGTCAGATAGAGGCTAATCCATTTCAACCTAGAACAGATTTTGAAAAAGAAGCGCTATTGCAATTAGTTGAATCAATAAAGCAACACGGCATTATTCAGCCCGTTACCGTTCGTAAAATGGGGTACGATAAGTACCAGCTTATTTCGGGGGAAAGGCGTTTTAAAGCATCTCAAATTGCGGGTCAAACAACCATTCCGGCATATGTGAGAATAGCTAACGATCAATCTATGCTTGAAATGGCGTTGGTTGAAAATATTCAACGTCACGATTTAAACCCGGTTGAAATTGCAATTAGCTTTAAGCGCTTACTTGAAGAGTGTCAGCTAACACAAGAAGCCTTAAGTGAAAAAGTTTCTAAGGACAGATCAACGGTAGCTAATTACCTGCGTTTACTTAAGCTGCCGGTTGAAATTCAAGCTGCATTGCGAGATAAGCGAATTACCATGGGCCACGCTAAAGCCCTTGTAAATATTGAAAATAAGGAAACTCAATTGCAAATTTTCAATCGAATTTTAATTGAAGAATTGAGTGTTAGAGAGGTAGAGGACATTAGCCGTTGGCAAAATAAAAAGCCCGAATCAGTAAAAAAATCGAGCAAAAAATTGTTTTTGCCTTTATCTCAAACCGAACAAGAGATTAAATCAAACTTGGAAGGTTTATTCAAAACATCTGTTGATTTTAAGCGCCAAGTAAGTGGTAAAGGAAAGATTGTAATAAACTTTACCAGCAACGATGAGCTTAATAGGGTTCTTGATTTGTTAGATTTATCAGCTTAGGCAAAAAATATTCGTGAAATCAGTTTTGTACTACAACGTTATTGTTTTTTTTACTCTCGCACTTTCTTTTTTAAACAAAGGATTTGCGCAGGATACAACAAAAGTAAAAAAGAACGAACGAACCTACATTGCTCCTAAAAAGGCTGCTGCCTTGTCGGCTGCACTGCCTGGGCTTGGGCAGATTTACAACAGAAAATATTGGAAATTGCCTATTGTATATGGTGCATTTGCCGGACTTGGATACGCACTGTACACTACCAATAATAAATATGCAAACTACCGAGATGCCTACAAGGCTCGCATAGACAACGACCCGGAAACGATAGATGAATATGAGAAAATATATAGTGCAGATAACTTAAAATCGTTGCACGAATATTACCATCGTTATAGAGATTTATCTGTAGTTGGATTGGTTGTAGTATATGTGCTTAATATTGTTGATGCTAGTGTAGATGCGCACTTGGCGCGTTTTGACGTGAGTGATAATCTTTCGATGAGAATTCAGCCTACAACAATTTATACATCGTACAATCAATTGCCGGCTCCCGGATTTAGATTAACAGCAAACTTCAAATAGAATAAAATGAAAATTGCATTATTGGGTTATGGAAAAATGGGTAAAACCATCGAGCAACTTGCAATTGCCAGGAAACATGAAATAGTGCTCAAAATTGATGAAAGCAATTCGGAAACATTATCTAACGAAGCCTTAAAGACTGTTGATGTTGCCATTGAATTCTCAACTCCACAAAGTGTACTTAAAAACATTTACAAATGTTTTGAGGCATCGATACCAATAGTGGTTGGAACAACAGGGTGGTATGCTGATTTTGAGAATGTGGTAAACAAATGCAATGCAAAACAACAATCACTTTTTCATGCAACTAATTTTAGTATTGGAGTAAATATTTTTTTTAAAGTAAATGAATACTTGGCTCAATTAATGAACAAGTATGATGCTTATGATGTTTCTATAGAAGAGATTCATCACATCCATAAGCTAGATTCTCCTAGTGGTACAGGCATTACAACCGCAGAACAAATTTTAAAAAACATACACCGAAAAGACAAGTGGGTGGAAGGTGAAACAACTTCTAACCCCAATGAATTGCTTATAAATTCAGTACGAGAGGGCGAAACTCCCGGAACTCATATTGTAAAATATACTTCGGCTATCGATGCTATTGAATTGAAGCATATTGCGCACAACAGAACAGGTTTTGCGTTAGGCGCAGTATTGGCTGCCGAATGGATTCGAGGAAAAAAAGGAGTTTTTACCATGAGTGATTTAATGAACAATTCTATTTAGAAAGTGTCCGGAACAATTCTATTGTAGTCTCAAATACGAAATGAAAGAAACTTTTTTAAGTAAAGTTGCACAAAAAGTAGTGGAGGCTGATGCTTCTCTCGAGAAAGCTTGCTTTATCTTTCCAAATAAACGCTCTGCATTAAAATTTAAACAGGAGTTAGTACAACAGATTGCCAACGTAATTTGGAGTCCAACATTCTATTCTTCAGAAGATTTTGTATATGAAACAACTGCGCTAAAACCAATTGATACGCTTGATCATTTGGTAGTTTTATTCAAAGAGATTAAAAAAAAATACCCCAAAGAAGAGTTCAAGAAATTTATTCATTGGGGGCAAAATTTGCTAAATGATTTTAATGAAATAGACAGTTTTTTAGTTGACACAAAAAAACTATTTACAGATATAAAATATATAAAAGAGCTAGAGCAGTGGAACAAACAGTCAACTTCCTTATCTCAAATTCAGTTAAATTTCGATCAACTTTGGGCTAATTTAAATAGTGTTTACAATGCTACCAACAAAGAGCTACTTGAAAGTAAACAAGCCTATCCCGGACTTGCTTACAGATATTTGGTTAAGAATGCAGATAAACTCCTTTCACCGCAAGAGTTTTCCATGTATTACTTTGTTGGCTTTAATGCGTTTAATAAATGTGAAGAGGAAATAATTACATATCTACTCAAAAAAAATAAGTGTACGCTTTTTTTTGATGCGGATGAATATTACTTGAATAATACTTTACACGAAGGTGGGAAGTTTATTCGCACATTAATTAAACAGTATAGAAAGCATGAGTCGGCTGTAGTGTTAATAAAAGAGCAGCAACTAAAGACTCAAAAGAAAAAAATACATGTAATTGGAGCACCCGGAAATTCAATACAAGCAGAGCTTATTAACGATATAGTTTCCTCAAAAATAAATAAGGATGCTCCAACCGCAATCATTTTGCCCGATGAAATGCAGTCGTTGCTTCTTACACAAACCTTAACCGAAAACTACTACATAACAATTGGCTATCCAATTGGTAATTCAAGCATTTCGGAGTTTGTTATGCAGTGGGTTGAGTTACATCAAAACAAACTATTTTCAGACGAAAAGGAAAAATTATTTTACCATAAATCGTTTCTTCAAATTCTTTCACACCCTTTATTAGAAGAGTTGATGGGACCTGAAACGTGCAGTATTCTAAAAAACAAAATCATTTCAACCAACTTGACACAAGTTAATCTTTCTTTTGTGTTGGATGTTGTTCCCAAAGAGGCAGAGCTGGTAAGGCATTTATTTAATCCGATAAATAAGAGTAGTGATGTCGAACATTTTTTCTTGTTTTTATTTGAACAAATAGAACACAAGATTATACCAACAAAAAGTGTTGACGAGAAAGTAATTTTTATTCATTACAAAGAGTTGTTGTTTGAGTTAATTCACACCATTTCCAACAAAATTAATCCCACAGATTTCTCACTAGACTTGTTTAAGCTAGTGCTAAATCTGAAAATTGCAAATGCAAAAATACCTTACAAGTCAGACCAAACGTCTAATCTGCAAGTTATGGGGATGTTGGAGACACGCTGTCTTGATTTTGAAACAGTAATTATTACATCGGTAAACGAAGGCGTGGTGCCTGCCGGAAAATCATTCAATTCGTTTATTCCGTTTGATATAAGATGTGAGTATGGTTTACCTACACATCAAGATAAAGATGCAATTTTCTCTTATCATTTTTATAGATTATTGCAACGCGCTAAAACCGTTTACCTAACCTATAGTTTAGTAAAGGATGTTTTTGGAAGTAAAGAAAAAAGTAGATACATATACCAATTGCAGAATGAGCTGTGTGATATAAATCCCGCCATTGAATTAACAGAATACACGGTTGGATTTACAAACGCTAACATGCAAGCTGCTAAAATAGAAATTGAAAAGACGGAGGATGTTAAGTCAAAGGTAGCTCAACTGCTTACTACCGGAATTTCGGCAAGTGCTCTAATAAATTTTTTGGAATGCGAATTAAAGTTTTATTTAACTAATGTTTTACGGATAAAGGAAAATACAGAAGTGTCGGAGTCTATTGAGCAGAATGTTTTTGGTACTGCGCTGCATAGCTTGTTGGAGTTTTTCTATAAAGATTTAATTGGTCGAAAATTAGCTCCTGAGGATTATAAGATAGATGTTAAGCTATATGAGCAAGAACTAAAGAATATCTTACTAAAGAATAATATTTCTCAATTTCAGGAAGGTGCGAACCTGCTTATTTATCGAGTTATATTTCAGTATTTCACTAAATTTTTACAGAGCGAAAGTAAATTGACGGAGAGTAATTCTATTACTGTGTTGCATCAGGAGAAAGAATTTAAACGGGAGTTTAAGTTTGATAACGAGTCGTTTATTCTGAAGGGTAAAATCGATAGGATAGATTTGTATAATAATCAGCTTAGAATTATTGATTACAAAACTGGTGTTGTAGAAAAAAAAGAAGTTACTATCAACTCGATAGCTGAAGTCTTAACAAAAGACAATACTGCCAAGACATTTCAGTTGCTTTTTTATGGTTGGATTACCAATCAGGAGTTTAGAAGCAATAAACAATTATTGCTGATGTCGTTGCGCAATATTAATTCTACCGGGTTTCCTCTTACCATAAAAAAGAATAACGATATTACAGATTCCGACATAGCTGATTTTGAGCAAGAGCTTGCAACACTTTTGAGAAGAATTGCTAATCCTGACAAGCCTTTTACGCAGACTTCAAATATTGAAACTTGTGCTTATTGCAATTTTAAAACAATGTGCAATAGATAGCAATCGCTGTTCAATATTGGAAGTGTACCCAATATAGATTTTATGATGTAAATCCGAATATAATATGTAAACAGTAAACAAGTCGCAAAAAAAACCGACACAATTGTATCGGTTTTAGTAGCGGAGACGGGACTCGAACCCGTGTCCGCCATCTGGCGGATAAGAATCCTTATTCTTTGTTAATTAGGCTCCAAACAAATTTTCTTCCTTGAGCAGATTTTAACTCCTTTTCCCTTTTCATGGCAATAGCTTTTGTATCAAATGTTTCGGTGTGAATGATTCTCCACGGCCTAAATTTTATGGTATATCCTTTTGTCGCTAATTGGTTGTGTGAAAGCAATCGCTCTTGCATATTGGAAGTGTACCCAATATAGATTTTATGATGTAAATCCGAATATAATATGTAAACAGTAAACAAGTCGCAAAAAAAAACCGACACAATTGTATCGGTTTTAGTAGCGGAGACGGGACTCGAACCCGTGACCTCAGGGTTATGAACCCTACATTATTGCCCACGCTAACAGGTTTAAATCTTTTCAAACCCTTGATATATCTTCATTTTACCAGTATTGTCAAGGTTTTCCAATATTGGTTTAAACTGGTTAAAAACGGGTAAAAAAGTAAAATTGTGGAAACTATGTGGAAACCAGTTTCCGCAATAATCGTATATTTGTTTCCGAAGCATTTTTAAAGTAAACATCATGGCATCTGTTAAAGTAATACTGAATAAAAGCAAAAAACTAAAGGATGGTTCACATCCCCTTGCAATTAAAGTGACGAAAGATAGAAAAGTCAAGTATTTTTTCCTAAAGAAAAGCATTAATTCGATTCATTGGGATGCGGATAGAGCAAAAGTTTTACCCAATCATCCACAGCATACATTGATAAATAAATTGATAGTAAAGAGATGGAATGAATTACAACAAGAAAATAATCCTATTAAACCCTTGTAAATATGGCCTCATCCAAAATCGTTTTATTCAAAGGCAAGAAATTATCTGACGGTTCGAGATTTGTTGCTCTGCGCTTAACTTTTGATCGAAAGCATAAATTTGTTTTTATTGAAAATGTTTTAGAAAGTCAGTGGGATGCAGCCAATAAGTTAGTCAACCGCACCCACGAACATTATAAGAGAATTAATAATACCATCAAGGCTAAGGATTCTCTTGCTGCTGATCTAATCCTTCAATATGAATCAGGGAAAAGTGATTTAACACCGGAAAAGATTATAAACATTTTAAAGGATGTAAAAAGCTCAGAAACATTCTTTGACTTTTTCAGCGATTATGTTGAAGAACAATTTAAGAAAAATCAACACCATGAAGCTACTTCCGTAGATGGCAAAGGGAAAAATATTTGGTCATTTTTTTATGACAAAGATTTTAATGTTCAATTTCCAAATTTAGAAAGGGAAAATGAAAAATCAATATTTAGAAAAATAGTAAATCAGGATATTAAATTCAGCTCTATTACTCCCTCTTTTCTTAGAAATCTTGCTATTTATTTAGAAGTAGATGGCAGACACTCAGAAAGGAATATTTTTAATCACATGAATGTAATTAGAACGGTTTATAATAGAGCGATTGAGGCTAAGGCTATCACAAGGGAAAACTATCCCTTTAGCGGAAAAAGTGGTTACAAAATGCGTATGCCCGAAAGTCAAAAAATAGCATTAGAAGAAAATGAAGTTGTGGCATTGGAAAAAGCAAAACTTAAAGAAAGAACCGATACATGGATTCATGCTAAAAATTCCTGGATTTTATCTTTATGCTGGGGCGGAGCAAGGATTAGTGATGTTCTCAAAACAAAATGGGAACAAATTAATCCTGATTCTTTAACTTATGTTATGGGCAAAAATAATAAACCGGTGGAGGTTCCTCTCGTTGAGAGGGCAAAAAGGATATTAAAGTATTATGAAAAATATAAGGATGAAAACAAAGGATATATCTTTCCTGAAATGAGTAAAGCAAATTTAGATGATCCAAAGGATGTTAAAATAAAACTGAAAAATGCAATCAGAATTTACAATATATGGTTGAAGGAACTTGCTAAGGAAGCCAAGATTAAAAAAAGTTTAAATAATCATCTTGCCCGGCATACTTTCGGAAATCTCTCAGGAGATAAAATACCAATTCAAACATTGCAGTTGATTTACAGGCATTCGGACATTCAAACTACTATTAATTATCAAAGGCATTGGATGAACAAACAAAAAGTGGGAGAAGCCGTAAAAACGGTTATGAATTTTTAATCCCGCTAAGAAGTACTGAAAGTTTCGTAAATTTGAATTAAAATAAAGAAATGATGTAGAATTTTATATGAAATAATTTATAGCGCATTGTTGCTTGCTTAGGTATTAGAAAATCCGCGAAATTTTTAGATCCACCGGCAAATGACGAGGAGCGCCCAAATATGGGCGCGTCCTTCTCATTTTACTGGTGGATCGGGTCCTCGCGGAACCTTCTAACTAAGTGGATGTGTAAGGTAACGCACCCACCATATTTTATCATGGAGGGGTATGTACCTGGAGAGGCGCATACCCCATTTAATTTATACAATTAATTAAATACATATAACCATGATGATTCCTTCAACAAAGCAGATATTGTTATTCCTTACACTAAATTTCACCCTTATAGTTTTTTTTGATATTTTACTGTTCAAAATACCAGTTTTTCTTACCTATGAAAGTTTTAACACGTTTTTGACAACAAATAGTAATAAAATAGGTATGTTAGTATCCGTCTTTTTACTTACGTGTTTTATCGTAAACTTGCTGTTTTTTAGCAATTTTTTTAGGAATGATTTTAAACGATCACTCTTAAGCACGGTCAAAATGAGTATAGGGACTTTTTTAACGGGAGTAATGTGCGCATTAGTAATTATTTTTATAACCGAAATTTAAACAATACAGATTATGAGAAGAATTGT